>CAZLRN010000039.1:0-16920 GCA_964561715.1 uncultured Spirochaetales bacterium | reverse complement strand
CCTCATAGCCGGGGTAGGCATGACCGCAGCGGGTCTCGTCGGCTCCGTGGCACCGGGCGCCCCGGCGGCCGGCGCCCCGGCGGCCGGCTTTCCCAACCTTCTCGCTCTGTGCTTTGCCTTTGTGGGAGTAGGATGCGCAGCCTACCATTCCGCCGGCGTTGCATTGATCACACAGGGAACCCGCACGCGCGGGAGAGCTTTGGGAATCAGCGGAATCTGGGGAAACTCCGGAATGGCCGCCGTTCCTTTCGTGATCGGGCTCCTCAACTACCTCCTGGGCTGGAAGAGCAGCATACTGATCCTCGGAGTTTTGGGTGGGTTTCTTGGAGTCCTGACACTCGTGAGTCCCCTCGCCGTCAAGAGGGGTGAGGACAGAAAAAGCGTCAAAGCCGTCGACCGGCGCACCGCTACCAGGCTTTTTGTCGCGTTCATGGTGGTCGCGATCTTTGGCGGGCTCATGTACCGGGGCTTCACGGTTCTGCTGCCGGCCTTTCTCGAGCATCGATTGGGAGACCTGGCAGCGGGCCTTCGCCGTTTGCTGGGAGGAGCCGGCCGCACCCCCGGAAACCTGGCCCTGGACACCCTGACCGCAAACATGACGGCCACATTTGTCTATCTGTCGGGAATCGTGGGGCAGATGATCGGAGGACGTGTTGCCGACAGGTTCAGTCTCAAGTGGTCATACCTTACGTTTTTTCTCCTTGCTCTGCCCTGCAGTATCGCGATGGTCCTGCTGCACAGTGCGCTCCTCATTCCGGCAGCCGGTCTCTTTGCTCTCTTCACTCTGGGCATGCAGCCGGTAGAAAACAGCCTGGTGGCCTATATCACCCCTGCCAAGTGGCGCTCCTTCGGATACGGCATCAAAACCACGCTGCTTTTCGGCACCGGCTCCTTTTCCGTTTGGATTCTCGGCGCGGTAGAGAAAGCCCACGGCTTCGACTGGGCCATGGCGACGATCTCTCTTTTCGTGATCATGATCATCGTGTGCTTCCTCGCATTCCTTGCTCTGAGCAGGGGGCACGACCTGCGTCACTAGCCGGGCTGTCCGGCCAGGCATAGGGCTATATCGCAGGCGAGCTCGACGTTGCCCTTCAGAAGACGCACGTTTGTCTCCAGAGCGCGGCCTCCAGTCAGCTCGACGATCCGTGAGAGCAAAAAGGGCGTCACCTCTTTTCCTTTGATATCCTTGAGGCTCAGCTCTTCGAGAGCCTGTGTCGTGTGAGCTCGAATCTCTTCTTGCGGAATCTGGTCTTCCGCTGCCACAGGATTGGCGACGAGAATCCCCTGCTCCATACCCAGCCGCTTATGAACCCGAAAGAGATGGGCAATTTCAGTCGCCGACTGGGCGGATAGATCGAGGGACAGTCCGCTGCTTCTGCTGTAGAATGCGGGAAACTCCCGGGTCCCGAATCCAACCACAGGCACCCCTAAGGTCTCCAGATATTCCAAGGTCTTGGCGAGATCCAGGATGGCTTTGGCTCCGGCGGAAACGACGACTATGGGTGTCCGGGCCAGCTCGGTGAGGTCGGCTGAAACATCCCAAGTATTCTCGACGCCATGGTGCGCGCCCCCAATTCCCCCTGTGGCAAAAACCTCCGCGCCAGCTAAATAGGCGCCCGCCATAGTCGCGCTGACTGTTGTGGCGCCGTTTAACCCCTGAGAAACTGCAAAGCTCAAATCCTTTCGTGAGACTTTGAGCACATTCTTTCCCTTTGCCAGAAGCTCCAGCTCATTCTGTTTCAAACCCACACGGATGGCTCCATCTAGGATACCGACCGTGGCCGGCACGACTCCCCTGCTCCGAACCAGCTTCTCAGCCATGAGAGCCGTTTCCAGATTCCTGGGATAGGGCAAACCGTGAGAGATGATCGTGGATTCGAGTGCCACGACCGGCCGACTGGACTTCAGCGCATCCGATATCTCCGCGTCAATCGCTAAAACCTCATCCATTCTGTCGGTCACCTTCAAATCATTCCCAATCTTCTCTTTCGAGTACGTATTCGAGATCATCTCCGTCCCAGGGCTCGAAATGGGTTGCGTGATAGGTGTCCGCATTCTTGATGTCTTCAGCGGTCATACGGAATTTCCGCCGTAACTTCATTCCCAGTTTTTCCATAACGCGTAGTGAGCGCCGGTTTTCCTCGTATGTCGTTGCAATCACCCGTTGTAGACCGATCCCGGCAAAGCCCCTGTTGATAAGGGCACGCGCTCCTTCGGTGGCGTAGCCCCTGCCCCAAGCGTCTCTGCGAAAGCGATAACCAAGTCTCGCTTCCTCCTCAGCTTCAGCTGATCGCCTCAAACAGAACCAGCCCAAAAAATCCAGAGTGGGTTTCTCAATCACTGCCCAAAAGCCGTATTCCGGGAATCGCACGTCGTACTGCAAAAATCCAGGAAGGATATCGTTGCGGATAGTGGCTTTTGAGGTGGGCGTGCCTCCGTTTATGAAACGCATGACCTCAGGATCATTGTCGAGCTCAAAAAGATGCTTCAGATCGGATTCCGTGAAACGCCGCAGAATAAGCCGCTCTGTTTCCAGCAAGACCTTCACTTCTTCGTCCCCACGATGCCGTCATGTCTCATCTCGATCACCTTAGCATATCGTTGGCTGCGCCCACAACTCAAACAACTTGATCCATTTTTTACATGCAGCCAACGATTTAGCAATTCCGACTCAGATCGGTTTAGGAAAATCTTGTTAGAATAACAAGAAAATGAGCCGGAATTGCACATGGACATGATCTGAGGAACTCGGTATAACAGACGCAAAAATCTGAAAGGTTGACTCCCAAATGCTAATTGGCGTGCCAAAAGAACCCAATCCGGAAGAAATCCGGGTGCCCCTGATCCCTGAAACCGCCCTCAAGCTCGAGCAGCTCGGCGCAGAACTGCTGATCGAGTTCGGCATGGGCCTGGGCTCGGGGTACCACGACGAAGAATACACCCCAATCGGAGTCCAAATTGCCAAGGACAGAGGGGAATTGCTCTCTTCATCAGACCTCATTCTCCGCCTGAACAAACCCCCCATAGACGAAGTTTCCTCCCTCAAATCGGGCAGCGTTCATATCAGCTACCTGGATCCCTTCAATGAGAGAGAGCTGGTGGAGGCGCTGGCCGCCCAGGGAATCTTCGCTATCAGCATGGAAATGATACCCCGCACGACCCTGGCCCAGAAAATGGACGCTCTCAGCTCTCAGGCCAGCCTGGCGGGTTACGTGGCCGTTATCATTGCGGCCAACCGGCTGCAAACAGTGTTCCCCATGATGATGACCCCGGCTGGCACCCTTTCACCGGCCAGAGTCTTTGTGATCGGCGCCGGAGTGGCCGGTCTCCAGGCCATCGCCACGGCCAAGAGGCGCGGAGCGCGGGGCGAGGCCTACGATACGCGGCCCGATGTCGCCGAGCAGGTGCAGTCCCTAGGAGCACGATTCGTGAAGATCGATCTAGGAGAAACTGGACAGACAAAGGACGGTTACGCAAAAGCCCTCACGGAGCAACAGCTGGAAATCCAGCGGGCCGAGATGGCCCGGCACTGCCAGCAGGCCGACGTGGTCATTACGACCGCGCAGGTATTCGGCCGAAAGGCTCCCCGGATAATAACAGGCGAGATGATCAAAGGCATGCGGCCGGGAAGTCTCATCATCGACATGGCCGTGGAATCCGGAGGAAACGTGGAAGGCTCGGAACCGGGCAGAGAGGTGGACATAAACGGTGTGCGGATTATTGGATACACCAACCTGGCCGGCAAGGTTCCGAAACATGCCAGTCAGATGTATTCGACCAATATAGGAAACCTGGTCGAAGAGCTCTGGGACAAAGAGGCGAAGCGCCTCGTCCTCGATCCTGAAAACGAGATCCTCCAAGGCTGCCTGATCACCCGAGATGGGGAAATCTGCAACAAAGCCATAAAGGAGGCCTACGCTTCATGATCATCTATCTCGTTTTCATCTTCATCCTCGCAATCTTTATCGGTTTCGAGGTCATCTCCAAAGTGCCCTCGACTCTGCACACCCCACTCATGTCGGGATCCAACGCCATCTCCGGCATCACAATCATCGGAGCCCTCGTTGCCGCTGGAGCCAAGAACACAGAGTGGCTGGCCATCACTCTGGGCACTCTGGCTGTGACCTTCGCTACGATCAATGTGGTGGGCGGTTACTTCGTGACGGATAGGATGCTGGGTATGTTCAAAAAAAAGGATCAGGTCAAGAAATGACCGGCATCATCATCAATCTCACCTACATCGTATCGGCCAGCCTCTTCATTTTCGGCCTCAAGATGCTCAGCTCGCCTCGCACAGCCCGGCTTGGTAACTTACTCTCCGCCTTCGGCATGCTACTGGCTATCATAGTCACCCTTCTTGGTCGGGAGATCGTTGACTTCCGATGGATAGGAATCGGACTCTTTGCCGGCGCAATGATCGGTTTTTTCGCGGCCCGCCTCGTCGCCATGACGAGCATGCCCGAAATGGTGGCGCTCTTCAACGGGTTCGGCGGAATTGCAAGCCTTCTTGTGGGATGGTCCGTATTCCACGTTGCCAGGGATCTTGGGCTCTTTCAGGCGATCACGGTCCCCCTGACGGTTCTGATCGGCGGGGTCACCTTTTCTGGGAGCCTCATCGCCTTCGCCAAGCTCTCCGGACTCATGCCGGGCAAACCCCTGCTCTTTCCAGGACAGCAGGCTATCAACATCCTGCTGCTCGTTGCCGCTGTAGCCATGGGCGTGCTCTTCGGATTGAACACAGAAACGGGATACGGCTATTTCCTCGTGCTTGTTGGAGTCTCTCTGGTGCTGGGCATCACCTTTGTCATTCCTATCGGCGGGGCGGACATGCCCGTTGTCATTTCCCTGCTCAACAGCTACTCCGGCCTTGCGGCATGCGCTGCAGGATTTGTGATTCAGAACAACGTTCTTATCGTATCCGGTGCTTTGGTTGGTGCCAGCGGATTGATCCTGACCAATATCATGTGCAAAGCCATGAATCGCTCTCTACCCAATGTGCTTTTTAGCGGATTCGGAGCCAAGGTCAAATCCCAAAAAGGCATAGAGGGAGAGGTCAAACCGATAAACGTTTCTGACGCCTTTTTAGTGCTGGAGGCGGCGCAATCTGTCTGCATCGTTCCGGGCTACGGCATGGCGGTGGCCCAGGCCCAGCACGTCGTACGGGAGCTGGGTGATCTTCTCGAAGCCAACGGCGCCGACGTGCGCTACTCCATCCACCCGGTGGCGGGCAGGATGCCCGGGCATATGAACGTCTTGCTCGCTGAGGCGAATGTGCCCTACGATAAGCTCTTCGAGATGGATGAAATCAATCCCATAATCGATACCATCGATGTCTGCCTCGTCATCGGCGCCAACGATGTTGTCAATCCGGCAGCCAGAGAGGACGAGTCCAGCGTTATCTACGGTATGCCGATCATCAATGTGGATTTCGCCAAGACGGTCTTCGTGCTAAAGCGGTCGATGAGCCCCGGATTCGCAGGCATTCCCAATCCCCTCTTCTATAAAGACAACACGCGCATGTTATTCGGAGACGGCAAGGCCTCTGTGCAGGAGCTTGTTGCAGAGTTCAAAAACCTCTAGTCCGGATATGATAAAGATTGCTGGCGTTTGTGAGAAATGCGGACTAGCAGGCGCTATATTGCTAGGGCCTCAATCGTCCTTGATTCAATATCCCTTGAGCCATCTGCAACTGGTCGCGACATCCTCGAAGG
Organism: uncultured Spirochaetales bacterium; assembly: GCA_964561715.1. Classification (GTDB taxonomy): domain Bacteria; phylum Spirochaetota; class Spirochaetia; order SZUA-6; family CAZLRN01; genus CAZLRN01. The sequence goes on along the minus strand of CAZLRN010000039.1, from coordinate 11,209 downwards.
GATCGGCTTCGTAGAACTCGTCCTGCTCGACGACATACCACTGAACGCCGCTTTGAGCAGCAGCTTCCATGATTCTGTCCCATTCGAGATTTCCCGATCCAACAGGGGCAAACCTCTGCTCCCGCTCGGGCGTCACGATCATATCCTTCGCGTGCAGAACCGGGATTCTTCCATCGCACCTTCTGATCCATTCCGCCGGATCCCCTCCGCCTGCCTGAATCCAATAGGTATCGATCTCGAATTTCAACAGTGAGCCCGGAACCTGCTCGATGACGGTTTGCAGCCAGGTCTTGCCTTCGTACTTTGCCAGCTCATGGCTGTGGTTGTGATAGGAAAAGTCGAGTCCTTCGGATGCGAGACCCTCCGCTACAGGCACCACCTCGCTACAGAATCTGCGAGCCCCCTCCAGGGAGTTGTACTCCTTGGGCAACGATCCTACGGCCGCGTGGGAGCACTTGTAGAGCCTGTGAATCTCGATGACCTTCTGGAGGTCGTCTTTGAATAGATCCCAAGAAATATGGGTTATGGCAATCTCCAGCTCATGCCCGGCTATAATCCGAGCAATAACCGCTGGATCGAGGTCGCGAATGCCGGAGACCTGCACCCCATCGTAACCCATCTCCTTGATCTTCTCTAAAGCGCCGTCGAGTCCCTCTTCGGTCTGAATGAGATTCCTCAATGAATAGAGGTTGAGCCCAACTGGTTTGTCCATCTGAGCGGTCCTTTCTCTTTTGATAGAATGTTACAGGTCGCAAATGCCTAAGTCAACAAACACGTCTCAGATCTCTGTGAGATGCGATGCGACACGTTTCACCTTTGTCACGAGATGTCACGAGATCTCGGCAATGAACTCACCTCTCGAGATAGAGGCTATCTGCCTCTCGTTCTGCATGACGTGATAGAGATTAGTTGCCCATCAGGAATTGTCAAACCTCTCTTTAGGTTGTTGACGGAAGGTTATAACGCATCTATATTCCCCTGATTGAGAGGAAGAGTTTTGATTCAGCTTAAGAGCCTAATCTCTAGATTCAGACGTCCCATCCGCCTAGCCTTTTTGACATCTCTGGGCAAAAGCTATGTCATTCTGCCTTCGGCTTTTTTTTCGGCGCTGGCAACGGGGCTGGTCTCTTTCGGAATGATCTTTTTCATACGCGACGTCTATCACGCTCCGGCTGGACTTATCGGCTGGTTCTCGGCTCTGTGGACGCTCTCCTACTTCGCCGGATGCATCTTTCTCAGGCCCCTCTTGAGAGGTCTCCGGCCCCGCTACTCGATGATCCTCGCAACGACTCTGATGGGGCTCTGGAGCTTCGGAATTCTTCTCATTCGGTCCCTGCTTTTAACGTTTATCTTTGGCGGGCTGCTCGGCGTTTCGCTCTCGCTCTTCTTTCCCCGGCTCATGGGATGGCTGTCCCAGAGAATGAGCGACAAATCCCTAAACAAGGTCATGGCTCGATTCAACATCTCCTGGAGCACGGCGACCATTATCAGCCCGGGACTGGGAGGATTGCTCTTTGAGAGAAGCTCTATACTTCCGATCGTGATTTCGATGATCATCTTTTTTGCGCTGTCGCTCTTCATCGGTGCGGCATCACTCTTCCTACCTAGAATAAGGAGCGATGTTCATGCCGAAGACAAACCTGCATCAGGCGATGATGGAATCGATCGATCGACTCCGATTCGGTTTCCAGCCTGGTTCGGCCTGGCCACGATCTACTCCCTAATGGGAATTCTCGGAAGCGCGTTTCCGCTCTTCTTAAGAGATGAGCTGCTTCTGAGTGAGAGTCATGTCGGCACTCTTCTTTTGGCCCGCTCCCTTGCTGCAACGGTCTTTTTTATCGTGCTCGGAAGAACGGAGTTCTGGCATTTCAAGAAGAGATATATCCTCATCGCCCAGGCCGGAGCAGCGCTTATTATCGCATCCATGATATTCCTTCGCTCGACTCTTGCCTTTTTAGTTCTGTTGCCTGTTTTGGGACTCATCATGTCCTACAGCTACGTAAGCAGCGTTTTCCACGGCGGCGCCGGAACCCACGAAAGGGCAAAACGCATGGCGATCCACGAAGCGGTGGTTACGGCAGGATCCTTTACCGGTGCCTCCGTCGGGGGCACCCTCTACCAGAGCTATTCAATAAACGTTGTTTTCCTCTTCGCTCTCGCTCTGGTGATGAGTGGTGCTTTACTGCAAATACTCTTCATGGTATGGATTAAGAACAAGCCGGCTCGACGTGGCCGGGCTCAGCCGCCCACGCCTAACTCGCCCACGCCGAGCCCGAGCAGCTGAGATCACATTATGCAATTCCGGCTCAGTTTCTTGTTATTCCAGCAAGATTTTCCGAAATCGATCTGAGTCGGAATTGCTACAAGCTTGCTCTGCAAGCAGCTTGCTTCCGCAAGCAGCTTGCGGAGCAAGTAGTTGGCATGCATGGTTAAAATGGACTAAATTGTATGGGTTGCGGGCGCAGCCAACGATATGCCTCCTGCAAAACCGAACTTCGTCCTTATCCTCATCGATGACATGGGGTGGAAGGATCTGTCCTGCTACGGAAGCTCCTTTTACGAAACCCCGAATCTCGATCGACTTGCCACCGAAGGCATACGTTTCACAGATGCCTACGCTGCCTGTCCCGTCTGTTCACCTACGCGAGCCAGCATCCTTACAGGCAAATATCCCGCCTCCGTCGGCGTGACCAATTATATCGATTGGGCTCATCGTGTTCATCCTTCCAGGGGCTTGCTCATCGATGCGCCTTACATCGATCATCTACCGCTTACCGAAAAATCTCTCGCCACCGCTCTTAAGGAAGCCGGATATGCCACTTGGCATGTAGGAAAGTGGCATCTGGGAGGAAGGGATTATCACCCCGAAAAGCATGGATTCGATGTCAATATCGGAGGATGCGCTTGGGGCATGCCCCTGCAGGGCTATTTCAGCCCATGGGGCATTGAAACTCTTCAAGACGGGCCTGAGGGAGAATATCTGACAGACCGCCTTACAGACGAGGCAATTCGCCTCATTCGCAGCAGCAACGGAAATCCCTTCTTCCTCAACCTCTGGTATTACAGTGTCCACATTCCGATCCAGGCCAAAAAACGGGACATTGAACGGTACGAGGAGAAAGCCCGTTCCCTGGGCCTTGATCAGATTACGGCCTTCGAAGAGGGAGAGCTCTTTCCCTGCGAGCACAAAAAGGAGCTTCGGATTATTCGCCGCCTGATTCAATCCGATCCCGCATACGCCGCGATGATCCATTGCCTTGACGACAATATAGGCAGGCTCCTGGCTTGCCTCGAAGAGACAGGAGTTGCAGACAACACCATCGTGATTTTCACTTCGGACAACGGAGGCCTCGCTACAGCCGAAGGATCACCGACGTGCAACAGCCCGCTGGCAGAGGGCAAGGGATGGATGTACGAAGGCGGGACGAGGGAGCCGCTTATCGTGAAGGGACCGGCGGTCAGAGAGAGCGGGACAATCTGTTCGGCTCCTGTCACGAGCCCTGATTTCTATCCGACCATGCTGGAGATAGCCGGACTGGAGCCACCGCAGCACTCTGACGGGATTAGTATTGTGCCGCTGCTGAGTGGTGAGCGCGAGCTAAAAAGGGAGGCCATTTATTGGCACTATCCTCACTACGGCAATCAGGGCGGCACACCCGGGGCGTCGATCCGGATGGGAGATCACAAGCTCATCAGCTTCTTCGAAGATCGGCACGTTGAGCTATACAATGTGGGCGAAGATCTAGGCGAGAAGAACAACCTGGCGAATGATATGCCCGCTCTCGCACAGGACCTGAAAAAACGGCTCGTAGACTGGCAGCAGCGGGTGGAGGCTAAGATCCCGCAACCCAATCCGGAGCATATACCCTGGCGATAGAATCCGCTTAGTCCCGATCGATTCTCTTTCTGAGCTTCCTTATATTCACCCTTGGCTTGTCTTGAGATTCGGATCTCATATCCCAGTAACTCTTGAGGCCGAAGAGAAAGAGGACTCCACCGACGATCATGAGAAAGCTGAAAATTTGGCTGGCGAGAAGATTCCACGGCGTCACCAAAAGGTAGGGGGGATTATCGACAGAGGAGAGTTTAATCGCAAAGTCGTCCCTCAGCGGAACCCGGAAGTAATCGACCAAGAACCGAACCAGCCCATAGCTGATGATGTATACTCCTAGAAGGAACCCGTTAAAGGGTTTTCTCTTCCTAAACCCGAACCAGATGACCAGCCAAAGCAGAATCCCCTCTAGAAAGGCTTCATAGATCTGGGTAGGGTGTCTGGGAAGGTTTACTAAGACGGCATTCTTCTCGATCGCCAAACCACACTTCTCGGCAAATTCTCTGACCCATTGCTCCTTGGCCGGAAACTTGCGGGCATGGGGAAAAATCATGCCCCAGGGCGCAGTTGTAATCCGTCCATAAAGCTCGCCGTTAATGAAATTGCCCAGTCGGCCAAAGGTGTAGCCGAGTGGAATTCCAGCTACGAGCATATCTCCCCAATCCAAAATGCTGAGCTTTTTCACCTTGGTGTATATAATACAGCCCGCTAGAGCTCCAACGAGCCCTCCGTAGTAGTTCATGCCTGTGAATCCCGTGAACTGCATATTCTCTCCGAAGGGCCAAAAGATAAGCCAGGGCTTGAGGAGGTAGCGTCCGCTGGCGTCAAAAAAGAGAGTGGCAAAGAGACGGGCTCCGACGAGCAGTCCTACAATTCCCCAGAAGAAAAAACTCAACACCGTGTCTTTGTCGATATCCAGATCTCGCTGCTTCACCTGATAGCTGAAGAGCAGATAGGTGATGGTGAAGGCTACCAGGTACATCAGTCCGTACCATCTGAGGGGAAGACCCGGTATAATCTCGGGACGTATCCAGGATGGATAGGGAATATAGCTCAGAAATCCTGTCATGATCTTACCGCTTCTTTTGACTTTTCGAAATCAAAGCTTTGAAATACATTTCCATACTCCTGGAAAACGATCTCCCGTGTCAATCCGACCTCTTTGAGGGAGTAGATATGGTTGCTCTTGAAACGGGATTTACGGTCCTCCGTTTCCCTGAGTATCTCGCACACTTTTTTCCCCATCTTCAGACCCAGCCATCTGTAAATTTCTCGAACCGTTTTTTCAGGCTCTTCGACCAGCTCGCCATACCTGATGATGCGCCAAGATTCCGGCGGATAAGCCTGAAGGCGTTTGACGGTTTCCGTGTACCAGTGTTTGGCCATTTGCAGCACGAATTCTTTGAAGGGATACCGTTCGAGAGGATCGCTGAAAAACCGCCAGCAAAATGAGAGCCAGCTTATCTCTGATGGAAGCACCTCCATTGGATTACGAGCCAGATAGATGATTTTGGCATCTGGAAAAAATTCGTAGAGAGAATCAACTTTCGGCGACAGAGCAGGATTCTTGGAGAGGTAGGTCCCGCCGTGGTAGAAGAGATGACGCTTGATGCAGTTCCTGTAGAATCGCATAATCCGGCGCTTCTGCGGGCCAGGCATGTCTGAATCGAAACGCTCAAAGGGGTAGTCTCTCTGGATGAAGGGGAAAAAGAACCAGATGAAGAGACCAGCCCAAATATAGAGAAACAGGCCCTCATCCTCCTCCGGATCGGTGAGTTTCATCCTGTGTATATCGATGGGGCTCAGCACATTGCTCTCCCATGCCTCGATGAATCTGTGTATAGGACGGCCCAGCCATCGATCCAGCATGCCAAGGGCGCGAAAGGCCTTTCTCTGGATTACCGATGGGGCAAAGTAGATCTCCCAGGTGATCATAGAAGAAAAGGTATCCCGGTCTTCGGAAAGCAATCTGTGGAGGAGTGTCGATCCGCTGCGATAGTTGCCTATGATGAAAACCGGTTCCTTAACCTTTTGGCTTCTGTACCCGCGGAAAAAGATTTCATCCAGAAAAAACCCAATAGCCGCCGCGGTTTCCAGAATGGGAAAGAGAAAATAGAAAATGAATAAAGTCCGCAATCGTTTTGGAGTCAGCCGTCCGTGGGTCGATTTCGATCCGAAAAATGAGCGCCAGGTTAATTTTGCTAACAGCTTTAGATTGAAAGTCATCTCATAGGGCTCTTTAGAGACCAAGGCTCTACTGAGACTAAGGCTCTGCTGAGACTATGGCTCCGCTGAGTTTATGGCTCTGTGGATTCTAATGTACTAAAAGCCCAGAGCCTTGCATATAGGAATATGCTGAATGCATATAGGAATATGCTGAATGCATATAGGAATATGCTGAATGCATATAGGAATATGCTGTGCAAATAAGAATTAGCTTTGCAAACAGGAGTTTGCTGAATGCAAACAGGAGTATGCAAAGCTCGATCCGGCAAATATCAAAATTGGCATTGATGATCTCTCCCGGCAACTCCTGGATGCAGATGCTCCTTGATGAGAATCAGCAACGGAAGACCAACGACTAATGCGGTTTTCTCACAAACAAGGTCATGACAAGGGTAATTTTAGATATGGGAACGAGGTGTATTGTAACCGGACGAAATAAAACAAAAACTCGAAAACTGCTTGTAAGATATATGGAAGGAGTTATAGGCGCTTGTGAGAAATGCGGACTAAAGTCTTCCTATCTCTTTCCTGAATTCCATGATATGCGATCGTTGGTCGCTCTTATTTCTGGTAGGCTTTTATTTTTCTAGCTTCGGGATCTCTTTATCTACCTTTATTTCCATACTCTTGCGATCAAAGTATACCCGTACTCCGCTCTGCTCGGATTCAGGCTCGAAGTGAGAGTTACCAAAGCTTACCCGCACGCCCCGATATAGGGTCTTGTGAACGATAAGATGAGCGTCCATGGGTCGGTCGAGCTTTTTTATGTCGGAGTCGACACCCTGTTTAATAATCGCGATCGACTTCTCCAGCTTGGATTTCATTTCTATGGCGCGTGCATATTTTGCCTTTAGGTCTTCGCCGAGCTTCTCCGGTTCTGGTGCTACCCTCTTCATCTTCTCGAGAAAGGCCTGGATCTTGTCGAGTGCCTCTCTCTGGTCGCCAAGCTTTTGCTGGGAATCTTTGATTCGTTTTCTGAGGTCAGAATCGTCTCCCAACGAAATCTCTGTCTTCTGATCCAGCTCATTACCGAGCACCTTGACTTCGGCGCCATGGCTCGCCTTCAGCTCCCCCCCAATGATCTGTCCCCGGTTCTCCACAGAGATAATTCGATTTCCTGCCGAAAGGCGGCTGTTCAGAGCGGCTTTTTGGATCACAATGTTCCCCCCCGCCTGAATATTGGCGTTCTCGGCAAACTTTACGACCACATTTCCCTTAGCGATAACCATCCCCTTGCTCTTGCCTAGAACTCCGTTGTGGACTTCAATGTCCTCTGAAGAGCGGAGCACCGCATTTCTGACGTTTCCCTCCACAATGATGCCCTTTTCGGCAGCAATCTCATAGGTATCCAATACGTTCCCGCGGACAAGTACGGCACCCTTAAAGTCGATGTTTCCCGTTTCAGGACCGACATCTCCTTCGATCAACAAAACAGGACTCACGCTCAAATTTGCCCGACCCGCTTTCAAAAGGCCGTCAATCTCAGAGAGGTAACGGGTTGAGTTAAGTTTTTCCTCGATCCGGATATTGTCTCCGACCCGCACAGGCAAGCTTTTGCCAGATCCTGCTTTGACCTCGACTCCTCTGACCGTGCGCCCGTTTTTCTTTCCCGCCGTAGCTTTTGTGAGGATTGCCAGAAGGTCACCCTTTCGAACCTGAGTGTAGAGATCCTGGATTTTGAAATCGACCGATCCGTCCTCTCTCACCAATCCTCTCGCTCCGGAGGCGAGTTGTACCTGAAGCTCGAGCTTTTCGTCCTCGCCCCCGATCGGGGGTTCTCCTTCGGCCACGACGACGTCTCTGATTGCCTCCTGGCTGTGCTCTGCCTCCTGCACGGCCTTCCGAATGGCCTGCTCATTCAAGCCGAAGACGATATTTTGATTCTTACATTCCTCCAGTATCTCATCGACTGTGACTGGCTTACCTCCCCCGATCGGGGGCGCGAGTGCGAGCATGGCTCTCATCCCGTCACTCGATACCAGAACACTAAAATCGCCGTTGTGTACGTAGGCTGAAGGGGTAGTGTCGTCGGCTGGTTGCTCTCCGCCGTCTTTTGACGCCTGAGCTTCGGGTTCGGGCTTCACATCTTCAGAACTCATTTCACTTTTTATTATATACCTCCTGTCTATATATCGCCAGAGAGCATTTTTCGTCATTACTGGGCCTCGGCGTCCCTTGCATTGGTAACGACCTATGACGATAATGCGCTAAATTCGAGTCAAAAGAGGAGATCTACCATGAAAGCCGCCGTTTTCAAGGAAAAGGGTATGATGATGATAGAGGATGTGCCCGAACCTGAAATCGGTCCTCACGATGTTCTCCTGAAACTGAGCCATTGCGCCATCTGCGGCTCTGACCTGCACCGCTACCTCTACGGCATGCTGACTCCCGGATCGATTTTGGGACACGAGTACGCGGGCACGATCGTCGATTTGGGCGCCGAAGTCGAAGGTTTTCAGATAGGCGATCGGGTCACACGCTCAGGCGGCAAGATCAATCCCGGTAGAGAGACCTCTTCGCTCCCGTTGCGCTACAATGCGAAGCTAAAGGGCTTTCAATCCGTCTCCAGCGACGGAGCCTACGCTGAATACCTGGCCGCACGTGATGATCGACTCATGAAGATCCCCGAATCGGTGTCCAATATCGAGGCTTCTATGGCCGAACCGCTCACAGTGGCCATTCACGCTGTTCGTCTCTCGAAGATTACCCTTGGAGATCGGGTGCTCGTGATCGGAGCAGGACCCATCGGGCTGCTGACCCTGCAGTGCGCGGCCCTGGCAGGGGCCACCAGAGTATTTGTTTCCGAGACAAGCTCGGCCAGGAGAAAGCTGGCGTCAGAGCTGGGAGCCTCTGAAGTCTTCGATCCAGAGGGTATCGATCTCGTGGAGGAGCTGGTCGAACGGACCAAATTTGGCGTGGATATCGCCTTTGATTGCGCAGGCGCCCAGCCCACACTGCAAAACGCCCTGGAAGCGGTTCGATTTTCGGGGAGGGTAATCGTGGTATCTCTCGCCTGGGAGCCGGTTCAGTGTCTTCCCGTCGACTGGGTGGGACGTGAGGTCGAAATGAAGGCCTCCTACGGTGCGTTACCTAGTGAATGGGCTGCGGCCTTCGAGCTGATCGAGACCGGTAGGGTGAAGCTCGAACCTATGATTTCGGAGGTCATACCTCTGGAGGATATACAGAACGCCTTTCAAAGGCTGCTCGAACCCGATACGGATTGGATTCAGGTCATCGTATCCTTCGAATAGGTTTACGCACCCAGCTCAGCCTTGATATTGGCAGAGGCGAAGATCTGCAGAGCCCTCTGCTCTCTTCCATCGAGAGAATCGATTTCATCCAGCTGGAACAACTGACCAATCATCTCGTAGTGAGCGCCGGCAGCGGAGTTATAGGGAAGGATCGAAACCCTCCTTACGGACTGCAAAGGACGCACCATCTCAGCCATCTCCCGGAGGTTTTCATCCGAGTCGTTATAACCGGGAATCAGCGGGATCCTAATCCAGATCGCTTTGCCTTGGCTGTCGATTCTCCTAAGATTCTCATGTATCAACTCGTTGCTTACACCGGTCAGTTGCCTATGTCTCTCGCTGTCCATGTGTTTCAAGTCAAAGAGAAACAGTTCGATGTGAGGCAGGATCTTCGCCAGCACCTCCCAACCGACGTAGCCGCAGGTGTCCAGCGCCGTATGGAAGCCCCCGCTCCGACATCGTCGGGCGCAGGCCTCGAGAAAGTCGGGCTGGGCCGTGGGTTCTCCTCCGGAAAAGGTGACTCCTCCACCCGAGCTCTCATAGTAGACCGCATCTTTCCTGACGACATCCAGGACCCGGTCGACAGTCATCCATTCACCCGCCAATTCCAAAGCTCTGGATGGGCAAACCTCGACACACCGCCCGCATTGATTGCATCTATCCCACAGGATCCGTCTAAAGCTATGGCCGGGAGCCACAGCTTCAGTCGCAGTAGCTTCCTGCATCGAATCATCCTGCAACTGCGCACCCTGCGGACAGGCTTTGGAGCAGAGACCACAGAGGATGCAGCGGTTTTGATAAAAGACGAGGCGGGGCTGGGACGACCCCTGCGACTGAGGGCTGTGACACCAGAGACACTTCAGAGGACAGCCCTTCAGGAAAAGAGTCGTACGAATGCCGGGACCATTTTCTCCGGAGGCCCGACCTATCGAAAAAATCAATCCCCTTGATTCACGCTCGTTACGCATACTGCTCGCATCTACGGATCTGAAGCTCCTGATGAGACGGCGGGAGATCAACGAAGTAAGCGTCGTATCCTCCCATCCTAACCTTGAGATCCCGATACTTTTCGGGCTCTCGCTGAGCCGCCTTCAATTTTGCGCAGTCATTTACCGCAATGCTGAGCAGGTTTCCTCCGCCCTTTAAAAAGGATTTGATAAAGGCTTCCAGGTGCGGCAGGAGATTCGAACCGGATTGTATATTGAGATCCAGAATGCTGCCGCCGTCCAATTGGTCGAGGGGAAGTTTGAGATACGAGTTGACCGCTGCGGTTTGTCCATTCGCGGCTCTTCCAATGGAGGGAGAGGCGTTACTGCTCAAAGGCGCCCCCGCCAGCCTGCCATCTGGCGTAGCCCCGACAGGCTTTCCCAATTCGGGATAGTTTTCATAGGTAGCAATAGCGGCGACATAGATGATACGACTCTTCGCCTTGGCGCTGTGTTTTCTCAGGCTCGAGATGTAAAAGGAGACAATGTCGACGGCCATCTCGTCGACTTCATCCTCATCGTTACCGTAGGCGGGCACTCTAGTCATGACCAGCTGCCTGAGCGCTTCCCGCCCTTCCCAGTTGTTTCGTACGGCGTCCAGCAGGTCGGGCCAGGTAACGCTTTTCTCTTCGAAACAGAGCTTCCTTATGGCTGCCAGCGAATCAGCCACGTGAGAGAGCCCCGAGAGCTCGGGCATGTGGATTATGTATTCCATTCCTCCGTCTGTGATGTCCCGCCCCGATTCCAAAGGGGCTCGAGAATAGGCCGACAGAAGCGGAATGGGGGCGATTTCATAGAGCCTGCCATCCTCGAAACTCTCCCGCGACTCGACAAAGCCACCTATATATCTGTCGAGGGTTTCTCTAAACGCCCCCATAACATCGTCAAAGGTCTCGAATTGATAAGGATCTGGA
>CAZLRN010000038.1:0-17007 GCA_964561715.1 uncultured Spirochaetales bacterium | reverse complement strand
CCGCTGCTTTGAAGCGGTCGTAGCGACGCACCGTCGCCGAAGCGGTTGATTTTACAGCGTGATGAGAGCTACGTGTAGGCTGCCCTCCGCTGGCGGAAGACCGCCTGCAGGCAGGCCCCCGCCGCCGGTCTTCCGGCAGCGGTCCACCTGATGGCAGGCCCCCGCTCTCATCAAATCCGAGACAGAGTTCGCCGATTCTCCAGTGTGTAGAAACGGCGATCTGATTGAAATAGATCCATCCTCCCGTTGGGAGGCAGCGAGTGGCTCCTAAGCACTCGGCGATTCTATCTTGAATAAAGGAGGCTTAAAATGGCGGACATTAGCAAGAATGCCCGTGGCGCGACAAGCACGCAGAAATTTCATTGTCCCTGTGGAGGCGAAATCAAGATGAAGTCTGTCTTCACCAAGGGAAAGCTGAAACCGGTTGCCGAGTGCCAGAAGTGTAACAGAACTGAACGTAAACCATCCAACTTTTTCAACTAGGCTTTGTGATGCCCAGAGATGTGGATCCCGGGGATCCCTGTTGGGATGTCCGGGATTTGCTATTTACAGCTAAATACAATACACGAGGTTTCGTTTCAAGGATGTATCGAGCGACAGCTAAGCTCTAAATTTGCAAGCATATGTCTTTAATATAAGGAAATATCTACTTGACAAGGATAATGCTTTCTGTTAGGTTCGATACTATCGATAGGCGATCGAAGTTGTCTCGATCGTTCACCATGGAGGTAGGCTAATTTGCCAATTCAGGGTTCTGCAGCAAAACGTCACAGACAAAGCGAAAAGCGTAGGCTTCGCAACAGGATAATCAAATCTAGAATAAAATCTCATTCTAAGATTTTCATAGATGCCGTAAAAAGCGGATCAGCGGATGATTCTGAGAAAAGATACTTGGAGCTTTCGAGCCTTCTCGACCGAGCTGTATCGAAGGGAGTTTTCAAAAGGAACACCGCTGCAAGAAAAAAATCGCGTCTATATCGTCTGTTGTCTAAATCGGAATGAGCCTGAAGGTCTCTTAGTCAGGAAGGATGGGGATAAGATGACCAAAAAGAAACTGACTAAAGCTGATATCATAGACAATATCCACGAGATAAACCGATTGAGCCGCAAAGACATTCATAAAATCATCGATTACGTTTTTGAGCAAATTAAAAAAGGTCTCTCCGAGGATCGAATCGTAGAGCTGCGCGGGTTTGGCACCTTTGAGATTCGATTGAGAAAGGGGAGACAGAAGGCACGCAATCCCAAAACGGGCGAAGTATTCCCTGTTCAGAATCATGGAGTGCCTGTTTTCCGACCTGGTCAGGAGCTCAAGCAAATAGCATGGCCCATGAGGCACTAAGTGCGGAAAACACCTCCCCCACCTCGAGAGGTCCCTAGCCGAGGAAGATCTATCCTTTTCGAGCTGGGGCTGCTTCTTCTATCTGCTTTACTTTTTGCCCTTGCCTTTCCCAATTTCCTCTATGATTGGGGATTCTTCCCTCTCGCTTTTATAGCGATTTTCCCGGCTTTTATCGTAGTGCATCGGGCTACGTGGATCCGTATATTCCCCTATGGCATATTCTACGGCTTTGCCTGCTACGCCCTTTATAACTTTTGGCTCATAACCTGGCATCCTCTGGCTATTTTCATCGTGCCCACTATCTATGCCTTTTATTTCCTCCTTTTTCTGCCGATCCTCAAGCTCATCGATACGCTATTTCCCAAGTATGCTTATATTTTTCAATCCATCGCATGGGTTGGCTACGAGTACCTTCGGACACAAGGTTTTTTAGGGTATTCCTATGGGGTGCTTGGCTACACTCAATATCCTTTTATCCCCTTGATCCAGGTTGCCAGTCTCTTTGGCATTTGGGGAGTGGCGCTTATCGTGATATTTCCGTCGGCGTTCCTTGGAAACGCCCTAAAGAGGGGTATTCGAGGTTTTCGAGAGTTCTTCATGCGGCATCGGCTTTCGGCTGGAATTTATGGAGCCGTATTCGCTGCCGCCATCATTTTCGGATTGACCAGCATCACGGATCTATCCGACGCAAGGAAGTGGAAGGTTGCCCTTGTCCAGCAGAATATCGATCCGTGGCGCGGAGGCTATTCGACCTACGACAAAGCACTTCATGTGCTCATCGATTTGAGCCGCGAGGCACTACAGGAGAATCCAGAAATCATTATTTGGTCTGAAACCTCCTTCGTGCCTGGTATCGACTGGCACACCAAGTACAGGACTGATGACAAGAGCTATCAGTATGTAAAAAAGCTCAAAGATTTTCTCGAGGACCAGCCTGTGGCATACGTCATCGGCAACAACGATGGTCAGAAGAGATTGCTACCGGACGGAGAAGAAGTCCGAGTAGACTACAACGCTACAGTGCTCTACAGGGATAACCGCATTGTCGAAATTTACCGCAAGCTGCACCTGGTGCAGTTTTCCGAGCATTTCCCTTACAGAGGAATTTGGACCTGGCTCGCCAATGCTCTGCAAAATGCTGATATTCATTGGTACGAGAAGGGTAAGGATTACGTGATTTTCGAGGATGGCGGGGTGAACTTTGCCACGCCGATCTGCTTCGAAGATACATTTGGCGAACTCAATAGGGAATTTGTTGCGCGAGGAGCCAATGTTCTCGTGAATATGACCAACGACGCATGGTCGAACTCAGTAGTATGTGAGATTCAGCATATGACAATGGCGATTGTGCGAGCGGTGGAAAATAGGAGATCTGTGGTGCGTAGCACGAACGGTGGAATCACCTGTGTCATCGATCCCAATGGCCGGGTAGCCGGAATGCTGAAGCCCTTCACCGCAGACTATCTGATTGGATCAGTCCCTGTGATTACTGATGTAAAGACCCTTTACACGCGGCTGGGGGATTGGCTAGGATACAGCTCTGTCTTTGCAACTATCCTCCTTATTGTGATTGGAATAGTTCGATACGCTATTTATAGAGCCTCGGAGGGACAGGCAATTGACAAGGAGCAGTAAGTTTAGCAGAATGAACCGAGAGAAGTTTTAGCATTGTCCAGTTAAAGGGCAGAGTATGGCGAAGAAGAAAAAGGAACGAATACTCATTGTGGATGATGAACCCATCAACCTCGAGTTTTTCGATGTTATGCTATCAAAGCTGGGATTCGACGTTGAAAAGGCTGAAAGCGGAGAGGAAGCCCTCGAAAACATCAAAGAGAATAAACCGGATTTGATCGTTCTCGACAATATCATGCCAGGCTTAACCGGTTGGGAAGTGACCAAAAAACTCAAAAACGATCTCGAATATGATGAGTTCAAAAATGTTCCCATCATAATGTTCTCGGCCATGGATTCGGTTGAGGACAAGATCGAGGGTTTTGAGCTTGGTGTAGACGACTATATAACCAAACCCTTCAACTTCTCCGAAGTGTTGGCTAGAATACGGGCCGTATTGCGCAACAAAGCTCTCGCTCGCCAAGTCTCGAGGAAAGAGCGAAGGATAGCCGTAATCGAATCATTGAACAAATCTCTTATCTTTTTTACCCAGCACATTCGCAAGCCCATCTCTAAGCTTCTCGAATTGGCTGAGACCATGGATTCGAACGAGAGCAGGGAAGTTAAAAAGCTTTTGGATCTGCTCAAGAAAGAGGGAAAGAATATCTTGGCCACTCTGAGCGGGTTGGAAGAAGAGATCGATGAGCTCGAGAGCCAGGACGACCAGCTCAAGGAGGATGAACTAGCTCTCGAGGATCTCGAGCAGAAGTTCAGAAAACACCTGCTAGGCAGCGGTGCCAAAAAATCATGATAAGCGACAATAAAAGGAAAGTCCTCGAGCTTTTTGCAGAGGGCCGCAAGTTTTACAAAATCATGAACTTTGAAAAGGCCAAGGGCTTTTTCGCAGAGGCCTTGAAGGTCGACGAGAATGACGGACCTTCAAAGGTTTACAAGGAACGTTGCGAACATTACATTGAAAACCCGCCGCCCGAAGATTGGGACGGCGTCTTCGTGATGAAAACAAAGTGACGAAGGGATTCTATGTCCAAATCCAATGATCTAAAGGGCCTCGAGCGAATTGCCACTACTCTCGGAAAAGAGACCAATTTCAGCGGAATTATGAAGTTTGAGTCATCTCTAAAAATAGACGGCAAGTTCCAGGGCAAGATCATCTCTTCTGGCTTCCTCTATGTCGAAGATGGTGCCGTTATCAATGCCGATATCGATGTCGGATCTGTCATAATCGGCGGTTATGTCAAGGGTAATGTTACGGCAAAGGAAAATCTTGAGTTGCTTCCTACTGGACAGCTTTACGGGGACATCAGAACCGCCAAACTAAAAATTGCAGATGGTGTCGTTTTTGAAGGTAAATGCGAGATGATCAAGGACGATGACAAAGTAGATATATTTTCTGCGCGCGTGCATGACTTGAAAAAAAGTGTGAAGAGCGTCTGAGTATCTTGGTTCCTACATTTTGGTCCCTATAAATCAGCAGCTCATCCCTGCACATCGATGATTGTGTCAGTTTTCATGATCTCAAAAGCTCATCTTGTGACCGCACTAAAGAACCTAGCGGTGGAGTCGATGCAGTGGAGGATTCAACAGAAGAGGGATCGCATATCGCTGCTCTTAGAGGGGAAGAATGCCGCCGTCCAAGTTGAGAGGCTTCAGAGCGCCCTGGGAGAGTATCGCGTTCGCCAAGGAGATGTTCGCCTCGTCGAGATTCTTCATTCGACGCTAAAGATGAAAGGCGAAACCGTTTCTGTGGCGGAGTCATGCACCGGAGGGCTGCTGAGCAAGCTGTTGACGGATCGGTCCGGCAGCTCCGAAGTTTTTCTCGGAGGAGCTGTCGTGTACTCAAATACGGCCAAAGTAAACATCCTGGGTGTCGATGCCGAAGAAATAGAGAAAAAGGGTGCCGTATCTAAAGAGGTCGTAGCATCGATTGCAGCTGGCGCTGCCCGTGTATTTGGCTCTGACTATGGCGTCGGCATATCGGGTGTGGCGGGACCAACAGGGGGCACGAAAGAGAAGCCTGTCGGAACTGTATGGATTGGCGTATGCGGGAATCGACAAAAGGGAAAGCAGCTAAAATTCCACTTTTCCGGGGACAGGCCGAAGATCAGACTAAAAGCTGCTCTGGCGGCGATGCTTATGTTGGAGCGCTTCATTTTCGATCCCGATAAGCTTGACATCATTCAGTTGTGGTAATATACTATATGAACAAGGTTCAATTCACACTTTTCTTTTTAATAAGCAAGCGACTTTTCTTTGTTCAAAATAAGATAAAACAAACGGAGTAGAGGCATGGCGGATGTGGGCAGGAATCCAAAAGCGGATGACGGTGAGCTAGACCAGTCTGATCAGAATGACCGCGCCGAAGCATCCAATGACAACGGTGAAGGTATGAACGTGAGTGACGGTAAAGAGAAAGAACCGACAAAGGTGACTGTGACAAAAAGAAAGACGAGAAGAAAAAAAATTCGTGTCGAACTGATTAAGGAACCTATGATCGAGAGATCCGAGGAGCAGATAGAGAATCAGGAAATGCCTGACTATGCTGGTGCGCTTGACTCCCCCGATAGAGATGATACCGAGGATGGGGAGAGTTATTCCGGGCAGGCCGAGAAGCAGAATGAGCACAAAGCCACAGTGCAGGATAGATTCGAGACGGATGAAGAAGCCGCACCCAAAAAGAGAAAAAAAGATTTTATCGGGGAGCAGGAAAATCGGCTAAATATCAACGACCTGACGAGTATGGATATCACTGAACTGCGAGGTTTCGCGAGCAATCTGGACATTCCCTCAGAGAGGCAGATTGCAATGAAAAAGCAAGAATTGATCTTTTCTATACTCAAAGCCCACACCGAGCGAAGCGGAGTTATTTATGCTTACGGTGCTCTAGAGCTGCTTCCTGACGGATATGGATTCTTACGATCTCCCAACTGTAGCTATCTTCCCGGGCCTGACGACATCTATATATCGCCCTCTCAAATTCGACTATTCAATCTGAAAACAGGTGACACTGTAGCCGGCCAAATTCGATCACCCAAAGAGGGGGAACGTTTCTTTGCTATGCTTCGCGTCGAATCGGTTAACATGGAGGATCCGACGCTAGCTCAGACGAGAATTCCTTTTGAAAACCTGACTCCTCTCTTTCCGGACGAAAGATTCAATCTGGAGTATGATCCGAAAATCCTTTCGACAAGGCTCATCAATCTCTTCTGTCCCATCGGCAAAGGGCAGAGAGGTCTGATTGTATCGCCTCCTCGTACAGGCAAGACGATTATTCTGCAGAATATCGCAAACGCTATCGCCAAAAACAATCCCGAGGCGCTGGTTTTTGTCCTGCTTATCGATGAGAGGCCCGAAGAGGTAACAGACATGCAACGTAACGTTCGGGGCGAGGTTATCTCATCGACCTTTGACGAGCAGGCAACGAGGCACGTTCAGGTGGCTGAGATGGTTCTCGAGAAGGCCAAGAGACTTGTAGAGCAGAAGCGGGATGTCGTGATACTCTTAGATTCCATCACGAGACTGGCCAGAGCTTATAACCAGACTGTACCGACTTCCGGGAAGATTTTATCAGGCGGAGTAGATTCTAATGCTCTCCACAAGCCAAAACGATTTTTCGGTGCGGCTCGAAATATAGAGAACGGCGGAAGCCTCACGATTATGGCAACAGCTCTGATTGAAACGGGCAGCCGGATGGATGAGGTGATTTTTGAGGAATTTAAAGGCACGGGCAATATGGAGGTCAACTTGGACCGGAGACTTTCAGATCGACGTCTGTATCCCGCAATCAACATCAAGAGATCCGGTACAAGAAGGGAGGAGCTACTACTTACCGAAGAGGAGCTCAACAAGATTTGGATTTTAAGAAAAGTCATTAACCCGATGGATGATATCGAAATTATAGAGATGTTGATAGATCGCATGAAGAAGACGAAAACCAATGCCCAGTTCCTGAAATCCATGAACACGGGTGTTTCGTTAGATCAATAATCACTACAGGAGGTCACTCTCTTGAAAAAGGGAATTCATCCGAAATACGAGAAAACAACCATTACCTGTGTTTGTGGCAATGTCATCGAAACCCGATCAACTGCCGGGCAGGAGATCAAGGTAGAGATCTGCTCCAACTGCCATCCTTTTTTTACGGGAAAGCAGAAGCTCGTTGACACAGCAGGAAGGGTAGAGCGCTTCAAGAAAAAGTACAACATCAAGGACTAGCCACTGCACCTTTCAGAGCCCCTTGAGCGTTTCTTGCCATCTGGCCAGTAGTTCGAGGGCCTCAAGAGGGGTGAGCCGATTCACATCTACTCCAAGTATCTCGTCTAGAAGCATATCGGCTTGTGTGAAGAGCTGAGACTGCTTGTCGTCGCTCTCCGTTGGTTCGGGTGGTCGGTCCAATTCGATTCTCTTCGTGATGTGTTGAAGAAGGGCTCTGGCTCGCATTATCACCTCTGTCGGCAGACCAGCTAATTGAGCGACATGAATACCATAGGAATTGCTCGTAAATCCTTCTTTTACCCGCTTTAAAAAGATAACCTGATCCTCTTGTTCGAGCACATCCATGGTAAGCTTTAGAATGCCCTCGTTGGCGAGGCGCGCAAGCTCATGGTAATGCGTGGCAAAGAGAGATTTGGCGTTGATTTTGTCGAGTATATACTCTGAGACGGACCATGCGATAGAGAGACCATCATTGGTGCCAGTTCCACGGCCGATTTCGTCCATCAGTATCAGGCTCTTGTCAGATGCAGAGCGTAGAATATGAGAAGTCTCATTCATCTCGACGAGAAAGGTGGATTCACCCCGGGCGAGATTGTCGGACGCTCCAACGCGGCAAAAAATCTTGTCGACTATGCCAATGTCGGATTCCAGAGCAGGAACAAAAGAGCCAATCTGGGCCATTAGCACGATCAGGGCAATCTGCCGTAGAAATGTCGATTTTCCGGCCATATTGGGCCCTGTTAGCAGGACAAAATACCCTTTGCTGCTGTCCAGTTGGAGGCTATTCGGAATGAATGCTCCGGCAGGAAGGTTTGCTTCGACGACTGGATGCCGGCCGTCCACAATCCTCAGATCTCGCCTCGTTGTAATATTCGGTTTAGTGTATCCATTTA
This sequence comes from uncultured Spirochaetales bacterium, assembly GCA_964561715.1. Classification (GTDB taxonomy): domain Bacteria; phylum Spirochaetota; class Spirochaetia; order SZUA-6; family CAZLRN01; genus CAZLRN01. The sequence goes on along the minus strand of CAZLRN010000038.1, from coordinate 8,928 downwards.
GCGTTGCGGCGAAGGCAAAGGATTCGAGAACATCTATTTCGGATATAAAATGAGCGAAGGTCGAGATGAGCGGAAGCTCGCGCGCTGCTTCTTCTCTGATTTCTATAAAGAGCTGTCTTTCGAGCTCGACAACTTTTTCTTCGGCGCTGTTGATCTCAGATTCGAGCTCTACCAGTTTTTCAGTGGTAAATCGCTCTGACCCGACCAGCGACTGCCGTCGTATGAAGTACTCTGGGACCAGAGAAAGGTTGGATTTTGTGACCTCAAAAAAATACCCGATTATGCGATTGTAACGAAGTTTTAGCGATGTGATTCCTGTAGATTCTTGTTCTGCTGTCAATAAATCACTGAGAATTTCCCTCGCGCCGCTTTTTATACTTTGCAGTCGATCAAGTTCGTCGTTGTATCCCTCCCTGATGATATCGCCTTCGTTGAGAAGGACCGACGGATCGTCTTTTATCGACCGTTCTAACAGATCCTCGAGTTGGCTCAGTTCCGGCAATCCCTCTTTCAGCTTATCAGCATCGGTATAGAGCTTTATTTGATCATATTCAGCGAGAAGCTCGTAAATAGAGTGAATACTCGTAAGAGATGACTTCACCGAAAGCAGATCTTTGGCGTGAGCTTTGCCAACGGCGATCTTCGACGAGAGCCTTTCGAGATCAAGCACCGATTTTAGACGGTCCCTCAAAGTTGAGAGAAGAATCTGATTTCTGTAAAAAAACTCGACAAAATCGAGGCGCTGCTCGATCTGCTTCTGATCTATTAGGGGTGATAGAATCCAACGTTTCAATCTTCTGGCACCCATCGAAGTTCTGCAGTGGTCGAGAACTTCGAGAAGCGTATAGCGCCTGCTGCCATCCTGCAGATTGTGTATCAGCTCCAGATTTTTCTGGGTTGACTCATCGAGGCTAACATAGGCTGATTCTGTGTAGACTTGTAGGTCATTGAGATGATTGAGCAGATTCTTAGACGCAGTCTTGACGTACTCCAGAATTGCTCCGGCAGAAATGATTTCAGGTGAATCCTTACGGAGCCCGTACCCCTTCAGATTGCTCACTCCGAGTTGTTGTGTTAGTTCCTGGTGGCTGGCCTCCATGTCGAAGTACCAATCTGGATATCGATTGATGACAAGATCCTCACGCTCATGGAGAAGTCTCTTTAGCGGCTCATCGTGCTCAAGCAGAGATTCTTGAATGATGATCTCCCGAGGAGACAGGCGGAAGAGCTCATTTTTTAGCTTCGGGATGCGTTCATCGTACTCGAAGGAGGTAGCATAAAACTCAGCTGTGGAGAGATCGATATAGGAAAGCGAGAGCATATCATCGTACTTGCCCACAGCAAGTAGATAGTTATTTGTGCGACGCTCCAGCAGGTCTTCATCGACGACAGTTCCTGGAGAGATGATCTCCACGACTTCTCGAGTTGCTAGCCCTGAACCGGGTTTAGGCACATGCGTCTGTTCGCATATCGCGATTTTTTTCCCCGCTTTCAGCAGTCGCGCTACATAGCCCTGCGAGGCATGGTAGGGGATGCCACACATGGGAACATTGTTTCGTTTCGTAAGGGTAATATCAAGCAGGCTCGAGACCTCTTTGGCATCCTGCTCGAACATCTCATAAAAATCGCCCATTCGAAAAAAGAGCACAGCATCCCTGTGTTGCTGCTTGATGCGACGGTACTGAAGCATCATGGGGGTTGTTGCATTCATTTGGGCTTTTTTAGTCTACTGCGACGGTTTGCCGGCCTTCTCCAATAGATACTCGAGTACCTTGTCTGTAATATCGATATCGACGCTGTAGTAGAGAAACAGAGGGTTCTGTTTTTCCAGAATTATCGAATATCCTTCGCTAACTGCGATATATTCGATCGCTTCGGTGACCTCCAATAAAAACGAGTCCTCGAGAGCCAGGCTTTGCCGCCTTTTGTATTCCTTATTTTTTACCTGGAGATACTCTTTGAGGAATTGTTCCTTGTCCGAGATAAGCTTTTCGAGGTGCAGCGCCTCGGATCTGTCGTTGCGTTTTTCGGCGTCAACTTTTTTTCTCTGCAGCTCAAAGATCTCCTCTTTTATTTGGTCGCTGAACGCAACAATCGTATCTTTCAGCTCTTTGAGCTCTCTCATCGCTCTCGAGTCTTGGAAGTAGGTTGAGATGATTTTGCTGCTGTCTACCAGACCTATCTTTTGGATATCCTGCTCTGCAGAGAGGTTAAAACTGCTGATGAGAAGAAGGAGAGCCGATAAAAGCTTTTTTAGCCATGTCATATTAACCTCCAGAACTGAGCGGCGACATACTCGGGATATAAGCGCAAGGACAGATAAACTTGATGCACAGGTAGTCGAGCTCCTTAGAACCCCCCCGGCGCAGTGAAAGCTATGACAAAGTTGAATCCGTGTGCTCCTATACGGAAATCGCCGTCATCCCATTCGATTCTGCCATTGACGACCCTAAAATTCCTGGACATATAGAGCCTGATCGGAAATCCCGGGATCGTGAATCTCAAGCCAAAGCCCCAGCCGAAATAGTAATCTTCGATGGACATATCCCCTGCCCTCATCATATAGATCTCCGGCCACGCCCCCACGGCATCGAAAAACCACACCCACCATATGAAATTTTTAAGCAGAGGTTGACGAATCTCAAGGGTGTTCTCCCAGAGCGCTTTGTACTCGGATTGATAAGGCCATCCGCGGCCTACGACCATCCCGTCAATAGCCAGAGTATCTTTAGGGGTGACCTCGAATATGTCACCGAACTGGGGCAGCAGAAAGGAGATGGAGGAATGCACAGCCAGGACGGCTCCGAAATCGAAGTTCTGGCTAACCGGGATCATCCACAGCGTGAGAAAATCTTCAGCCCGTGTTTGGAGCTTGATGTAATGTCGAGAGCCGCCCAGAAATCCACCCGTGAATCCGATATACTGTGAAATGTACCAACCTCGGGTTGGATTGAAAAAGATGTCTCGATTGTCCCATGAGAGTGTTGTGCCCCAGGTGTTGACAAACTCCCATGTCCAAAGGTTGTCTCGAACATTCTCGCTGTAGGGGCGATAGAGGTCGGGATCGTACCATAGATAAGTAACCGTCGTCGTGAATCCGGTAGCTGCGCCCAGACGCCCCAGAATGGTTCGGTAAATGTACTTCGTGTTGATACTGGTTGATATGTCGATGGTATGGTAGTCCATCCTGGAGTAGAGGGGGACCTCGATTCCGTTGGCGATAGCGTCTTCCCACTCGTCCTCACTGGTGTAGGGGTCGGGAACATCTTGATCAGTGAAAATTGGCGGAATGATGTCCTGATATACGTCTTTGATCAGGCTATGGGAAAAGCCGATGGAAATTCCTGCGCCCCAGTCCTTCATAAATATATGAGGATCGCTAAATTGAAAGGATATGCCCTGCCTGATGATGGATGCTTCCAGCTCGGCTCCTATCGTGCGGCCGGTGCCAAGAAAATTCCTGTCTGTCCAACCTACGGATCCCGCCAATGGGAAATCCCCCCCTGAGAATGAGATGGCAAATCGAAAATCAGCCCAACTCTGCTCTTCCAGATTCAGCACGAGATCCATAAGCCCCTGAACGGAACCTTGAACCGGTTTTACATCCACAGTAGCGAAATACTGAAGGTTGTAAAGGTTGAGCACTCCCTGCCGTATCTTTTCAACGCTGAAGATATCTCCCGTTTCAAATGGCAATTCTCGTAAGATGACGTAGTCCTTGGTTCTGTCGTTGCCCTGCAGGATGATGCTTTCGATATGAGCTTTGTCGAACTCCTGGATTTTTACGTGAAAGGAGATCAGCTTGGTCTCCTCATCGCGTTTTTCTTCTCGACTGATGAGGTTGTAAATGTAGCCGTTGTCGGTGTAAAGCCTTATGATCTTCTGGTATGCATTTTCGACCTTTTGCATGTTCAGGATAGTCCCAACTTTTATCTTGACCTGCTCATTGAGCTCCTCGGTGGTGAAGATCTCGTTTCCTTCAAAGGTCATGCCGCCATATAGGTATTGATCACCCTCTTCGATGAATACGGTTAAAACAAGAAAGGTTCTGTTGTTCTCCTCGTCACGCTCGGTCTTCCTGTCAATATTTAGCACCTTGGCGTCTATGTAACCGTGTTCCTTGTAGTAGTCCTCGATGAGTTTTATATCCCCTTGGAGAACACTCTCCTGGAATTGGCCGCCGATAAAGAGAGACTGCTCTTTCGTTTTCATGCGCCACTTCAGCGTGCCATCGGACGCAAAATTGTTTCCAGAAAACAGGATTTTTTTGACCTTTGTCTCTGCTCCTTCGTTTATGGTGAAAGTCACAATGACTTCATTTTTTTCTTCGTTGATATCGAGCTTGCCTGTAACTTCGACATCGGGATAACCTTTTTCGAGATACATATTTTTAACGTTTTCCACATCAAGATTTATATCAGCTTCAGTGACAAAGTCTCCTTTTTTCATTTCGATAGCATCCAGTATCGTACCACGGTTTATTCTCTTGTATCCGTTTATCTTGATCTCGCTTATCGAAGGTCGCTCCTTTACCCTGAACTCGATTATAACGGTCTGCTTTTGCTCATTCGCCGGTTTTGCCTCCGCATTGATCTCGTCGAAAAAATCCAGCGCGAATAGCTTGCCTTGCACCTCCCAAAAAAGATCCATTGTAAAGGTTTGGCCAATATAGGGACGCACAATTGGTCTGAGCTCCCCAATCGATATGGTATTGAGGCCTACGAAGCGGAAATCCTCTATGACCTTCCCAATATACCACTCCTCTTCTTGCGCCGTTATGCGAAAAACAGTAAGAATCATGAGAAGTACAAAAACTACTCGTTTCATCGATTCTCCTTGAAAGATTTCGATTTATCAAAAGAACTGTCCCTTACGGGTAATTGCAGAGCTCATCTGGTCGATATCCGCAAGGACGTTAAGATCTCCTGTGCCCGAGACTCGGGCTCTTGGCTGCTGATTCGATATAAAACTCCGCAGATCAGTATGAATAGAGCCAACTAAAGGTCAGAACATTGTTTCTCAAGAGGATGTCTTCTAGTCCTTCAAGGCTCGGGGAAATCGACCACTTCAAGTTAAAGAAGGGCGTTGGCCACTCGATACTCAATAGAATATCGGTCTGCAGGCCAAGCTCTGCTCCCCCGTGAAACCTTACGAGGGCCTCGAGAAAAAGATCATTGCCGATGTATTTTCCGAATGCAACAGTAGTATTGTTAAAGTAACTACCCGGAGAGCCCGTCTGATATTGCACGCCGGCGTTTTCGATGCCCAAGACGCGATCGAAAACCACATTCTGAATGACCCGAGTCCTGATGGAAAACTGGTCGAGCCCTAGCACATCTCTGACGGTTTGCTCGAAGGGTCTAACGATTCCAAACTGGCTTAAGAAATCCGATGAGAGCAGCAAGGCAGAGTATCCAAATCCGCTTTGGGCAAACTGCTCCTCGATCGGAGCTCCAAGAATTGCCATGATTTCCACATCGCTTTTACTTGGTTCGGAATAGAATCTCGGCGAGAAACTGCTCAGCCTTTCGTTTTCGACAATGAGATATATCTTTACCTCCTCGTCATTCTCATCTCTCTCTCGAATTTCAGCTCGAACACTGAGGTGCGGATCGAAGCTGTCGGTCGTCTCGTTAAACCTTATCAATCCGGTTTTGAAGTAGAAGCTCCTGTCGAAATAGAAGACCTCACCTCCTTTTAGCTCGACATCACCCCGTATGCTCAAATCAACAGCACCACTGTCGTAGGAGATAAAGAGTTTTGAGCCTAAAGCGGCGTTGGTACTGAGAACAGGAAAATTGATGGAAGGCCATAAAAACTCGACGCGTTTGCCAGCCTCGAGGTCCATGTCCACAAAAAGCGCAAGCTCATCATCCGCTTCCCGTTCCTCCGATGTCTCTTCGCCTAAAGTGATCTTACAATAATTAATTTGCAGCTTTCCTTCAAGCCGAGTGTTATTCCAGTCACCCACCACACGGACTCGACCCGCGGCATAGCCATCGCTGTAGACTGAGCCAAAATCCGCTACCAGATGCAAGCCGACGGGATCGGTGGTCCAAAAATGAAGATCATAGCTTTCCGGACCCCAATGACTAAGAATCAAGGTCCCCTCCGAATGGATTTGCGTATTGCCAGCTTTGGTGTCTACGACGCCGTAGTAGAGTTGTTTTTCTTTAAATACCAGCTGCGTATCGAATAGGTCCGTCGTATCGGGGGCCATATAAAATCCGACTCGGACATCGCGGGCATCGAGGGTGCCAAAGAAATCTGGGTCAGTGATCATTCCAGATATCGAGAGGCTGCCCGCTGCCGTTCCTTCGATAAATTTGAAGACATCCTCCCCCAGCAAAACCGTAAGAAGGGGGAAATCTATTTCGATATAAGAAAAATCAGCTGATATGGTATCATCAACGATCGCACCATCGGCCTTTCCTTTTACGGGAAGGGGAGCGGATAGAGATACTGCGAACTCGAGGCTCGAAGAAACGGTACCGTGAATACTGTCCTGCGGTCCCCCATCGAAAAAAAGCTTGTTGTCTTTAGAATAAATAGCCAGCTGCCAGTCGGGAGCCGGCCTGTCGTCGACCATAATATCTTTTAGTCGCGCCACGGCTCTCAACTTGTCCCATATGATATGGGAGCTCAGGCTGAGCCTCTCTTTGGGAATCGTTGCATCCACGGATAGGCTAAACATGCTGGTGCTGCCCAGTAGATCGACGGTTAGCATGGAACCGAGAGAAAGACGACCTTCCTTGAGATCGAGCTGTACACTGGTTGAGCGGATGCTATTCTTGAGATAATCAGCATCAAAAGACGAAATGACCAGAAGCCCGGCTTGGTAGGAAAGTTGTGTCGAGAAGTGAATCGGAACGGTGATCCACCGGCCCCCCTCAAGTTCCAAGTCCGCCAAAACTAAAGGCGCTTCGATAGAGCCCTGCACATGGACGTGCCCGTGCAACAGCCCGGTTACAGTAGACCGATACAGCCTCGAAATCGGCGTGCCGACAAATTCCGCTTTGAGGTCTATCTCATCACGATTGACCTCAATCTGCAGTGAGTAGTTTTCTTTTGAGTCCTCGCTCTGCAGGCCTGCGTGGCCCCTGAAATCATTCAGATTTCTGAATAGGAGCCAGCCATCCCCGGAGAGAGAGGAGAATTCATCCTCGTAGATAATTTTGCGCAGCGTGAAGCTTGAGCCGTATATATGCCCTGCGATCTGAAGTGTATTTTCCCTTGATGCGAATATGGGAAAATTGTGCAAAGTCGAATCTGAAGAGGCGATCAACCACTCGGTTTTGTCGCCTTTTGATGCGCTCAGATCGAGGGACAGCCAGATAGGGGGATCTTTGATCGGCACTGGGAGCTCTTTTGTTGCTAGACTAAAAGAGAACCCGCTAGATGCCTGCTTGAAATATCCGTGGATACCGTAGCTACCGGAAAAAGAGAACCCAGTCTCGGCTGAATGAGTCCCCGTAAGATAATAATCAAATCCATTCAGGCTAAAAATGGCTGAAAAACCTGTCTCCCTTTTATCATCAGAATAGGCGAGGCTAGCAAATCCTGAAAGGTTGTGGTAGTTGAGAAGACCTGATTTGGATGTGGCAGAAATTTTGGAGGGCGGGCGCGGCACATTCCCCTGCGCCCCGGGGGAGCTCCTCCCGGAGAGGTATTCGGCGGTAGCAAGCTCACAACTCGCGATTTGTAGATCGAGGCTGCTAAAATTGGCAGTGAGATAAAACTCTGCGCTCAGGTAGTATTCAGGGAGAAAGAGAGGGTAAACGATGGCCGAAGCATCCTCGGTAGCCTGCTTCGCTGAATGCAAAAGGAGCAGATCTTTTAGTGGTACCTCCTCAATCGCTCCCTGCACAAGAAGTCGCAGATCGCTGCTCATTGATGCGTTTCCTTCGAGTCTAATGCTATTGTGCTTTTTTTCGTCAACTACAGAGGAAATCAACTCAAAGGCTACTGCGCCGCTGCCCGGTTCGATATAAAAATCCGTCGTGCCGAACTCAAGATTGCCCAAACTCAGCTTTTCGCTGTGTATCGACACAGATCCGTTATCTCTGTCGATCTTCAATGAAGCGTCTAGCGCCACACTCGCAAGAAGTTCAATATCCTCCAGGTATAGAGAGCCCTGTGGAAGAAGGGAGCGCAAATCCACGTTGCCTTCGAATCGCAATTGGCCGATGGAGGACTGAACCATAAGGTAGGTAATGTAAGCATAGCGCTCGTTGCCGGTAAATCTTGAAGTAAGATGTATCTCTCCTGGAAGGCTTTTATTATTCAAACGAACGCCGAGTCGGGAGTCATATTCGATCTTTCCAGAGTCAAGCTCGAGCGTAATCTTGCCATTTCCGGAGATTTCAGCATCGAGCCATTCATTATAGTCATTCCATTCGCCCCGGAAACTCACAATATCCGATGGTGCAAGCTTCTGAGATTGGAAAGTGACAGTCAGGCGGCGTTCTCGATTGTTCAGGTATAGAAATAGGTCGATTGGGCTCTTGTCTTTTATCTTTGTTATCTCGAGAACATTTTCATGGTAACTGACGTGGAAGGTTTGTCGCTTTAGTTCCACTCTCTGGGATATCAGTGAGTTGATACGAAGTTGCGAATCGAACCACTCGAATGACTCTTTGAGCTTTGCCTTGAGACGAATGGATGTTTCAATCCTTTCGATCTGGCCTGACGGCCACTTGAAGTTCGCGATTATTTTTGCGTTTTTGAGATTTAGACTATGGTGATCTCCCTCGCGATCCAATTCGAAAAAGATATTCTGAGCATCGAAAACACCTTCAGGATGGGAGACTTTCAGAGATAGGCGAGCTCCGGAAATCTTGATGAATCTCGTCTCTTGCTCCGATGGCGATGATCGCATTAAATTGTTCATTAATTGAACAATCTCACGATCTCTCTCCAGGTCTATGC
>CAZLRN010000037.1:0-17027 GCA_964561715.1 uncultured Spirochaetales bacterium | reverse complement strand
CTAGCTGGGTAGTTTGCCGGTGCTCGACCTCCTCGAGAAGCTCTTTGATCCTCGATTTATCGAGCCCCGAGAGAAAGTCCTTTATATTGTCTATCTGTGTTTTGTTGATATCATCCAGCCAGTCGCCGAAGGAGGGTTGCTCTCCCTTCTCCAGTCGCTTCGAGATAAAGTCTTCGACAAACCTCGGCATGAAGCTGTCGGTGCTCCACCAGTCCTGAGCATGAGCCACTACCGCCCCGATAACGGGAACATCGTTATCCTCAGCGAGGATCCGTAGTGCGAAGTAGATCGGCCAGAGATAATAAAGCTTCATATTTCCGGCAATCAGCTTAATGGCCTGCTTGCTAAGGTGTCGCCTTGTAAGCGCCTCTAGGGCTAAACAGGAAACGACGATATTTGATCCCGTCGAAAACTGGATGAGACGATCATCGGAAAACTCCGATTCATGAATGGCTCGAACGCTTGCAAGAAACGCCGCCATTGAGAGCAATTCAGATGGATGGGAGGTGGCGTTGAAAGATTTTGTCAGCCTGTTTGCGATTGCGAAGATCTCTGATTCAGTGCCGGCCGGAAGGCCGTCCGTAGAGCCTGCGGGAGCCTTTGGGGAATCTTTTTGGGCAGTTTTTTTCCTTCGTCGGCCCCATGGACCATACCATGCTATGATGGCCCCAACGACGACTCCCACGAGCAATACCAGCAGAATATCAAGATGCGTACCCAACAGCAAAAGTTTAGCCCATCGGAATCATCTAGAAAAGCCTCCAAACGATATACACTTTAAGCGGTCACGATAGGCCGGTGGCAATTAAGAGGCAAAGATGATAGTATCGAAACTCTATTTACCTTTTACGCGGAGAAAGATATGGCGGATGAGAAATGTCGAGCCCTCGTGCTCTACTGGAGCGGCACTGGGAACACACAAAAGGTTGCAGAAACTATACACAGCACACTCTCTGAGAGGGGAGTCGATTCGACTATTCTCAAGATCAAACCCGATCTCAATGTGACATATTTCGATTATCACCTGGTTTTTTTCGGCGTCCCCGTCTACGAAAACCTTCCGCCCAAACCCATCATCAGGTTCCTGCAAATTCAGAAGAGCGAGCGCGGAACGGTTGTGGCCGCAGCGCCGGAGAAACCCGGTCACTTTGCTGTGATGTTTTGTACATACGGAGGAGGGCACACGGGCTTGAACGAGTCTGTTCCAGCCCTCAAATATATGGGCCAGTTTTTCGAGCACGTTGGTATTCGTGTCGTCGATGAGTGGGCTGTAGTTGGATTTTTTAGGCAGGTCAAGGATCCTAATTACAACACCGATGGTCGAATCGGAAATATCGTGGATCGTCCAAGTGAACAGGATCTCAACGATATTCGGGGCAAGGTAACGGGTCTGCTGCATCGTCTCAAGTACAAGTTGCCGATAGGAGAACAATAAAAGGGCGCTTTGATGGCTACGCAGCCCAGCGTGGCGACTTCCGGCAGGCGCGGACCGGCGTAGCGGCGCCCTGCCTACGGGGACCCCCGAACGCGGATTGCCGCACGCGTACCGGCGCCTGCGCCCTGTTACATGCGGATTGCCGCACGCGTACCGGCGCCCGCGCCCTGCTACATGCGGAGCGCCGCACGCGGATCGCCGCACGCGGCGCGCCCTTGACATTTTGAAGAATTGATTATATTTTATGGTTCGTTTTTGGGGAGGTTCCCGAGCGGTCAAAGGGGGCAGACTGTAAATCTGTTGGCTTCGCCTTCGAAGGTTCGAATCCTTCTCTCCCCATTCTCCATTCCAAGTTGAGGCCTCAGATCGAGGCCTTCCTATTTAATTGGCTATAGAAAGATTCGCATTGGCAAGTACAGCTTTCGCGCACTAACACTCGGTTGAGCGTGATTTGAAGCCATTCTACAGTGACGGACTCAAATTCGAATGCACTCGCTGCTCGCGATGCTGTCGTCTCACCCCAGGATACGTTTTCCTCTCCAAAGAGGATCTTCGAAGGATTGTGCGATTTCTCAAGATTGAGATCGAAGAGGTTAGGGGGAGGTACTGCCGTATTGTGGATGTCAGCGGATTCAAGAGACTAAGTCTGAAAGAAAAGCCAAATTATGACTGCATCTTTTGGGCGGATGGCAGGTGCACTATCTACCCAGCAAGACCTTTCCAGTGCCGGAGCTTTCCCTTCTGGAGCTCCAATCTCTTATCTGAAGAGGCTTGGCAAGCTGCCTCGATGAGCTGCCCGGGAATCGGTAGGGGAACCCTTCATGCGAAGAGAGAAATAGAGTACTGGCTGAAAAGGCATAGAAATGACCGGTTCATCGTCATAGACGAAAGCAGTCACAGTGCTCCTTGATTCCTAGCATGCTCTAAAAAAGGTACGTGTTAAAAGGAGCACCTGGCGATATAATAGTAGGGTAAGGTAGTGCAACCAGAAATGAAAGTGAAGTTCTGGGGAGTTAGGGGATCGATCCCCACTCCGCTCACATCAAAGCAACTTAAAAGCAGAGTTGCTGCCATTATCCAACGAATTAAGGCCAGCGATCTCGAGAATAACGATACGCGAGAGGCTTTTTTGGCCAAGCTCCCGCCCTATCTCTTTTCCACAGTGGGAGGGAACACCACCTGTTTGGAAGTTCAGACCGACGGCAAACATATCATAGTTGTCGATGCGGGCTCAGGAATTAGGGATCTGGGTAACCATCTGGCCAAAGTAAAGAACGGCTCAAAAACCGTCAATCTCTTCTTCACCCATTTTCACTACGATCACCTCCAGGGCTTGCCATTTTTCCAACCCATACTGACAAAGGGGTACCAGATCAATTTTTACAGCCCGGTTAGAAACTTCGAGAATTACGTACGGGATCACATGAAGCCTCCCTATTTTCCTGTCGGCATGGATATTCTGCCTGCTTCATTCAACTTTCATATTTTAAAAAAGCCACCGCTGGTGATAGGAGATACCGAAATTCACTGGAAGAAGATGAAACATCCACAGGAGTCGTATTCCTACAGATTCAGCAGGAATCGACATTCCATCATTTTTGCAACAGATTCGGAGATCACCGCTAGAGAGTTCGAACAAACGCCAGAAAACTCGCGCTACTTTGAGGGCAGCGACATTCTCATATTAGATTCCCAGTACACCCTCGAGGAATCGATCAACAAGATCGATTGGGGTCACAGCTCGTACAGCATGGCTGTTGATCTGGCGGCGCAATGGAAAATAAAAACCCTCGTGCTCTTTCACCACGAGCCGATGTACGAAGATAAAAAGATACTTGGGATTTTGCGCTCCGCGCGTTGGTACGCTCGACACCTGGAAAACTCCAACACTCGAATTGTCCTCGCTATAGAGGGACTGGAGCTTTCTGTCTAATGTCAGAATCGATAGAGATCACTCTTACCGAATCAGAGCTAAAGTCTTTGTATGTTCAGCTGAAGAGAGTGGAGGGGCAACTTGGAGAAGATATGCGTCGACTTCTCATCAGGATCGAAAAAGCCCTCTACGAGAAGCTTACGATTGAAGAGCTTGAAGAGCTGAAAAGCTCGTTCGAGGCGTTGTGATGCTGAGATCAAAGCTGCCTCTAGTATTGCTCTTTTTGATCGTAGCAGCTTCGTCAATTGCTCAAAATCGCCCTCCCCATGGAACAGGCATCTATTATGACCTAATCTCGCCGGTGTTTCTCGCTATGGGAGACAACACGGTTTCCCCTGCATCGCCTGCGGCAGATTTTCTCAATCCGGCGTCGTCTGCCCTGATTCAAAGGCCGGTAATCAGCGCAAGCTATCTGACGATAACTGGCACCCCGGAATCCGAAGGACTGGCTCATATCGGCAACATCGGTTTGAGCGTTCCCGCATCGTTCGGGGTATTTTCGGGAAGCCTCCATTACATCGCTTCCCCTTTCGATAGCTTCGATTTTGGAAACATGGGATCTTTGGGATTTTCCTTTTCGAAGGCTCTCTACCCGCATCTTCTAGTAGGGCTTGGCATGACAGCTCACGCCGGATCGAATGACAAGGTCGACTGGGGTCTTGGGCTCAATCTTGGTTTTTTGCATCTGGCGGGAGATCTGGGATTTTTGAAAGATTTTCGATGGGGTGGGACTGTCAGAGAGATCGGCAAAGGGTACGCGGCGGTTGATAACAGAAGTGCCTTTCCCGCCCCTTTTACGCCGAGTCTGGGTGCTTCTTTCAAGCTGGTTCAATCAGATTCTTTCTACTGGGGATTGGCTGGGGACATCGCCTTTCCTTCGTTTCAATCCTTGAAGATCAACACGGCTACGGAGCTAGGAATTGGAGACAATCTTTTGGTTCATGCTTCCTTTCCGATCGATCCCTACGAGTGGTCCAAGGGAGAAAGAAGATACCCTGCTTTCGGGTTAACGGTTCGGTTCAAAATCGGCGGGAATTCTAGTGACGCGTCTTTGGGTTTTGGCGCAGCGCCCTTGAATGACGGGCACTGGGCGCTCGGAGCAGGTTTTAACCTGTGGTTGGGAACGATAGATGTTGTTCCGCCAGTAATTGAGCTGGGAGAGACAAGCCAGTATATCTCGCCGAATGCTGATGGCGAAAAGGATGTTCTTGTTGTTCCGATTTCCATAGAAGAAGATCGTTTAGTACTTGGCTATCAATTTGTCGTGACTGACGAGAATGGAGACAACGTAAGGCAGATAAAAAACAAGGAGGAAAGACCGCCTCCAACCGGGATCATCGATCGGCTCACCTATGTCGAAAAGGGAATAACGATTCCCCCTGTGCTGAGATGGGATGGAAGAAAGGATGACGGTTCTGTTGTACCTGATGGGCAGTACCGATACTTCGTAGAAGCCTGGGATGACAATGAAAACAGGGGAAAATCTGAAGTACGAATCGTACATATCGATAACACGGCTCCTCAAGTACAACTGGGAATTCGCGAAGAGAGCGATCTTGTCTTTTCTCCCAACGGCGATGGGAACAAGGATAGCTTGTCCATTCTTCAATCAGGCAGCACCGAGGATTTATGGGCTGGGGGTGTTTTCGACAGTGAGGGGCGATTGCTGAGGTCCTTCTCCTGGAAAAATGTCGAGCCCCAGAACTTTGAATGGGATGGAAAAGACGATAGCGGCTTGCTCGCTGCCGATGGTGTCTACGTTTACAGAATCGAATGTACCGATAGAGCAGGAAACAAAGCACAGGCAACGATGGGAAATATTGTTTTAAACACCCAGGCAACCCCCATTCGTATAGTGATTGATAAATCCGATTTTTCTCCAAACGGTGACGGGATCAAAGATAGTATTCTCTTTGAGACCGAGGCCGCTCGTCGGAGTGACATTAGGGAGTGGCGGCTGGAGGTTCGGGACAGCTCTGGTCGTGTGGTCAAAATGTACAGCGGAAGCGGTACGCTCCCGGCTTACGTGAACTTCAATGGCAGAGACAATCGAGGTGCTTTGCTTCCCGAGGGATCCTATTGGGCCAATATGGAAATTCTCTACGTCAACGGAAACAATCCCAAGAGCCGGACTCCTCGCTTCAATTTAGATCTTACCCCGCCGATGGCGAGCGTAAGGATTTCGGCTCCCATTTTCTCCCCGAACGGAGACGGTCTCAAGGATTACGTGACCGTGACACAGGAAACCTCGCTCGAAGACATCTGGTACGGTGTCGTTTCGGCACCTGACGGAGCGGAGATTGCGAGGTTTCAGTGGAGGGGGAACGCTGATGCGGAGTTCAGATGGGACGGCTTGGACGATGCCGGACGTCTCGTAAGAGACGGAGAGTATACCTACAGGCTTTTTGCCGTAGACCGTGCCGGCAATACAGGCAGCTCTCATGTCGTAGCATGTACACTCGATACAGAGGAGACGCCGGTCATTCTATTCGCCAGTGAAAAGGAGTTTTCACCAAACGGAGACGGTATCAGAGATAGGATCACGCTGATACCTCAGGTGAAAAAGAAAACCGGCGTGAGCACGTACGAACTGCAGGTAACCTCGGAATCCGGCAAAATGATCCGCCGGATTTCAGGAGTAGATAGCATACCCGCCGGAATCGAGTGGGATGGGCTTTCAGAAACGGGCGCCAAAATTGATGACGGCCTCTACACAGCACAGATCGAGGTTGTATACGACAAAGGTGACAGATCGATAGCTAAATCGCCGGCCTTTTTAGTCGATACCATTTATCCCAATGCCAAGGTGGAAGTTAGAGAAAAGCTGTTTTCGCCCAACAACGATGGCGAGAAGGATTCGCTCGAAATCACACAGAGCTCCAGTGTCGAAGCGCTATGGGTGGCAAACATCTATAACTCTGAAGGCCAGACAGTAAAGAGCGCCTTCTGGAAAGGGAGCGTCGAATCGCTTATCTGGGATGGAAGGGATGAAAACGGCAACATTGTTGCGGATGGCACCTACAGCTACAGGTTGGCTTCGACCGATGGAGCCGGAAACACCGCAACTTTTGACGTTCTAAATATAAGGGTCGACACGGTGCCAACTCCGATTTTCGTCACTCTCTCCTCAGGTGGCTTTTCGCCCAACGGCGATGATGATAGGGACACCATTGATATTTCTCTATTCGCTAATGTCAGCAAGGGCATTGAGTCCTGGAACCTATCCTTGAAGAATGAGGAAACGCTTCGAGCTGTTAAAACCTTCTCCGGCGCAACGATTCCTCGAATGATTACCTGGGACGGTCGAAGCGACTCGGGCGAAATCGCAAATGGGATCTATTTCTGTGAGTTCACCGTAACCTACAGCAAAGGGAATCGGCCTGTTGAAAGGTCCCATCGTTTCAGGCTGGACACCGAACCTCCTAAAGTTCAGCTCAACACAGCGCCTACACCCTTTTCGCCTGATAACGACGGCATCGATGACGACTGCATCATTAGCATTGAAGTCGATGACCTCAGCTCCATTGATAAGTGGGAAATCCAGATCAGGGATCCCAGGGGAAACGACTTTACCAAGTATGGAGGCACAGGGACCCCCGCGGAAACTATCATTTGGGAGGGGAGAGCCGATTGGGGAGAGCGTGTTCAGGGAGCTACAGACTACGCATTGGAGCTGACAATTGAAGACGAATTCCGGAATAAAGCAACAATTCAGCATAAGATCCCTGTAGACATATTGATCGATGCCAAAGGGGAAGGCTTTCGAATAGTAATTTCGAGCTTTGTCTTTGATGGGGACACCGATCAGCTCGTTTCCGGCTCTGAAATCAATTCTCGCATCCTGGAAAGGTTGGTCGAAACTCTAAAGCGGTACGAGAGACACAGCGTACTAATAGAGGCTCATGAGCTCAACAGCGCCTGGCCTGACCGTGAAAAGGCCCTGAAAGAAGAATCGAGATTGGGGCCCCTTTCAGAGCAGCGGGCGAGAAGCATCATGAAGGCCTTGGTCAACTTGGGGATCGCAGCGGACAGGCTCGAAACCGCAGGATATGGTGGTCGGCAACCTGAAGTACCTCACGATGACATCAACAACAGATGGAAAAACAGGAGAATAGAGATTATCTTAACTAAAGGTAACGAGCGATCGCAGTAGGTTTTTTGCATTGGGTGGTCCCATGAGAAGCTCGAAAATCCGCCAGACGGTTTTTGTTCTACTTTTGCTGCTCGTATTGGGCGCAGCAGCAGCCTCTGCAATGATCGTATTATTGAACAGACCAGTTGATTCGATACCCGAGGAGGGACTCTTTTTTAATGTCGAAGAGGGTGAGAGTCTCTTTACAATCGCTCAGCGGCTGGAGCGGGAAGGGCTGATCAGATCGGCCGTCTACCTGGTTGCTCTGAGCAAAGTGATGAAAACAGAGAACTCGTTCCAGGCGGGCCCATACAAGATTTATCCAGGGGCGACGACGACAGATATTCATAACATGCTCGTGTCGGGGCAGCGGGCGCGTAAAAAGATCACTATTCCTGAAGGGTGGACAGTGAGAAAAATAGCCCGACTCATCGACTCACAGGGCATCGCTAGTTTTGACGAGTTTATGCGCCTCTCTCGAGACCCCAAATTGCTCGAAGAACTGCAAATCCCAGCAAAGAGCGTAGAGGGATACCTCTTTCCGGATACCTACTTCTTTCCGGAGGTTTTCGCGGCAGACCGGATAATCAAGACCATGGTTGCTAACCTTTTTAGAAGAATCGAAGAGATGGTTCCTGATTACCGTTCCTGGAAAAGAGAGGATCTGCATAACGAAATCATTCTAGCATCGATAGTTGAGCGAGAATATAGAATAGCTTCCGAAGCCCCGCTCATTGCGTCAGTATTTAAAAACAGGATGAAATACGATATTGGACTTGAATCATGTGCCACACTAGAATATATTATTACTGAGATACAGGGAAAACCGCATCCTAAATATCTAACTTTGGAAGACAAATCAATCGATTCCCCATACAATACGTACAAGTGGTATGGATTACCGCCTGGGCCGATTTCGAATCCTGGAAGCACTGCGTTGGACGCAACTTTCCACTCACCGGATACGGATTTCTACTATTTTTTACTGAAAGACCCCAATACCGGGGAGCATTATTTTTCGGAGAATCTGCGGGAGCACAACGAAGCCAAGTATATCTATCTCAAGGGTGTCGCTGGACAGTAAGATCTGGGCTTGAGAGTGTGAATGGGAAATCCTGAAAGCATCAAATCAGAAATATTGAGACGGCTCGACGTGGTAGACGTTATTAACGAGTATGTTCCTCTGACAAAAAAAGGATCACGCTATGTCGCACTCTGCCCCTTCCACGTAGAAAAAACCCCATCGTTCAATGTCGTTCCCGAGAAAGGTTTTTATTACTGTTTTGGATGCGGTGCAGGCGGGGATCTGTTCAGCTTTGTCATGAGGATCGAGAAGGCTACCTTTCCAGAAGCGCTTCGCCTCCTAGCCGATAAAGCTGGGGTGGAATACCGCCCCTCCAGACGAGATGACGGACGCCGAGATGCCCTATTGGAGCTGCATAGACGCGTCGCTGGTTCCTTTCACTACCTGCTCAGAAATACTTCCGAAGGTGAAAAAGCCTACCGCTATCTTTTGGGGCGTGGAGTCTCCGAAGCGACTATTGATAAATTCCAAATAGGCTACGCTCCAGAAGATAAGAGCTGGCTCTTTCAATTCTTGACGTCAAAAGGTTATTCCACTTCGCTTCTCGATGGATCGGGCCTCTTCTCCGTTCGCGGCAAAGAGCGGCTCGCTCTCTTTCGAGATCGTGTCATGTTTCCTATCTCAAATCAGAAGGGGGACGTTGTAGCTTTCGGGGGTAGAACACTTTCAGAAAGGCAGCCGAAGTATATCAATTCGCCCGAAACCCCGATTTTCCAGAAACGTGAAAACCTCTATGGACTTCACCAGGCAATTGATTCTATTAAAGAGTCCGAGACCTTTGTGATAGTCGAGGGCTACATGGATGTCCTGAGTATGCACCAAATGGGATATACAAACTGCATCGCTCCTCTCGGCACGGCTCTTACCGAAACGCAGATACAGAGGCTGAAACGCTATTCCTCAAAAGGCATCTTGCTTTTCGATAGCGACGAAGCTGGAATCAGGGCGCTTATAAAAAGTATCGTTCTGTTGGAGAATTTCGGGCTTTCCTCCGGTATCGTATCCCTTCCGGAAGGGCAGGATCCTGCCGATCTGCTGATAGAATACAGTCGAGATAGTCAATCTCTAACAAGTGAGCTATTGAAAAGCTCAAAGGATGGCTTTGAATATCTCCTGGATCTGAGCCTCTCACGTCACAACACCCATTCACCTGGTGGCAAGGAAAAGGTCATGCAAGATATGATCCCTTTTCTCCGGAGCGTCGCAAGCGACGTGAAGAGGGAGGGATACATGCAGCTTATCGGCGAAGCCCTCGATGTAAGGATTGAGTCGGTTTGGGCTGATTACCGGGCTCAGGCTAAGCGGGAATCGACGAGGAGCTTGAGGCGGCAGTCTGTACAGTCTACCACCTATAAAGAAACACTGCCCGTCGATCTCTACCTCATGATTGCCGTTGCAATAAATCTTCAGTATTTTTCTGAAGTTAGAAATCTGCTCGCTCCAGATGATTTAAAAGACGATTTGGCCAGGGATTTGTTTCTGGCCCTCGAGGAGTGTTTTAGAGAGAGCAATCAGACTACAGACTGCGTGATCGATCGACTCGATGACGAGTCTTTGAAACAGCTTATCTATGAGAAGATGGCCTTGGAAGAATTCTCCATAAATGCAGATCGCGTCGTTTTCGATTCTGTCAATCAGATTCGACAGCGCAGTTTGCTAGAGCGCAGAGAACAGGTCGCAAGTCAACTGAGGCAAAGTGAAAAAAGTGAACCTTGGAGAGTGAAAGATCTCCTCGAGGAAAAAATGCTTCTAGACGATCAGATAGAAGAGCTAAAGGTGATGAGGGATGTCAGATATACAGAATAATCCTGCAGTAACAAAGCTGATCGCGTACGCTAAAGGCAAAAAGACCATCAGCTACGATGAAGTCAGCGATTTTCTACCCGACTATCTGGTCAATTCAGATAAAATCGAGGACGTTATTTCGGTGCTCGAAAAAAACGAGATCAAGCTCGAAGAGGAATCAGCGGCTATCGTCGAGGAGCTGCAGAAGGGGGCAAAAAAGAAAAAGAAGCTTGTTTACGACGAAAAAGAAACCTCTATAGATGATCCGATTCGCCTCTACCTGCGGGAGATAGGCAAGGAGAATCTGCTGACAGCCGAGCAGGAGGTGATCCTTTCGAAAAAGATGGAAGAGGGAGAGGAAATCATCAAGAGGGTCGTGAAAAGCTCTGGTCTTTTCATAAACGAGTTTTACCGTTTATCGATGAAGGCGCTCTCCAAAAAGGATCCACGAGAGCTGAATTTAGCCAAAAAAGAAATATCTGAGTTTATGGCTGAGAGGAGGAGACTCAATCAGTTTTACAGAGATACGATTAAAGAGCATCTGCCTGCGGTCAAAGCTTACATAGAGTTAAAAAGAAAATGCGAATCAGTCGGAAACGATGTGCTTACAGACGTGAATCTTGCCGATAAGCGCGAAGATCTTCTGAGGAGGATGAAAGACGTCGCGCTGCACCAGGAGGATATTTTAGCTGTATCTGAGAAATTCTCGAAAGCTGCAAAAAAAATAAGAGCTGTAAAAAAGGAACAGGAACGCGTCGAGCGTCGATTGAAGGTCAGCTGTCAAAAAGACTTGAGGAATATCGGACGCCGGCTGGCCAACACGAGGGAACGGGAAAAGATAGAACGGGAACTGGGTATTTCCTCCGAAGAGATTAAAAACAGGATAAGAATTATCCAGGTAAACGATAAGAAACTGAAAAATCTAGAGATGGAGTTTGAGAATCCTGTTCCCAAAATCCTGAATATGGCAAAGGAGATTTTTCGCGGCAAAACAATGATGAAGAATGCCAAAGACAGGTTGATTAAAGCCAACCTGAGGCTTGTGGTAAGCATCGCGAAAAAATATACGAACAGAGGACTTCATTTCTTTGATTTGGTGCAGGAAGGCAACATCGGACTCATAAAAGCTGTAGAAAAATTCGAGTACAGAAAGGGCTACAAGTTTTCAACCTACGCTACTTGGTGGATCAGACAGGCCATTACAAGATCGATTTCGGATCAGGCTCGGACGATCAGGGTACCAGTGCACATGATCGAACAGATCAACAAGGTGCTGAGAGAATCTCGACAGCTCATGCAGATTTTGGGGCGCGAGCCTGTCGACGAAGAAGTCGCGGAAAGATTGGGCTGGTCTGTAAGCAGAGTAAAATCTGTGAAAAATGTTGCCCGGGAGCCGATTTCGCTGGAGACTCCCATCGGCGAGGAGGAAGATTCTCTTCTTGGCGATTTCATCGAGGACAAGGACGTTGAGAACCCGGCAAGCCAAACAGCTTTCAAGCTTCTCCAGGAACAGCTGGAAGATGTTCTTATGACGCTTCCGCCACGGGAGCAAGAAGTGTTGAAAATGAGATTTGGGCTCGAAGATGGATACTCACTGACCCTCGAGGAAGTGGGCTTGTATTTCAACGTCACGAGAGAAAGAATAAGGCAGATCGAAGCCAAGGCGCTTAGGAGACTAAGACATCCTAAGAGAAGCAGGAAGGTTAAGGACTTTTTAGACAATTAAGTTTTATTGTATAATTCGTGTAAAAGCCACCGTTTCGGCGGCGGCGCGTAGCTACGACCGCTGCAAAGCAGGGGGCTTCGAAACTGCAGCGAACCCGCATAGGAGGGGATAATGCAAGATGTCTTCGACAAATTAAGATCACTTCAAGAGATACTTTCTCAGAAGTTCGAGGTCGAAAACCAAATCAGCGACATACCCAGGGCATTGGCCACAAAAACTGAACTGCTCAATCGGTTGAAAAAGACCTATATTCAGAAGAATGATGAGCTGGTGAAATCGAAAGACAAGATTAAGAGCACACGCCAGAAAATGCAGGACGCTGAACTGGAGCGAGAGAAATACGAAAGGCAGATGGACCTCATAAAAACCCAAAGGGAGTATGAAGCTCTCGATAAAGAGATCAAAGATGCCTCCGAGAGAGAGCAGGATTTCAGACGAGAGCTGCAGAATGAGGAAAAGATGCTCGAAGAGATGCAGGACAACCTCGAAAAAGAAGAAGTCATGATCGCCACGCAGGAGGAAGAGGTAAAGTCCGAGCAATCGAGAATCAAACACGAGCTAAAAGAAAAACAGAAGGTTCTTCAAAAGCTCGAAAGAGACGAGAAAAAAGTGACCCCCGGGCTCGATGAGGACCTGCTTTTCAAATTCGAGCGAATTATCCGAAGCAAAGCGGGGTTGGGTATTGTTCCTCTTATTGACGGGGTATGCACCGGTTGTTATGTAATTTTACCTCCCCAGTTTGTCAACGAGGTGAGGGCCAGCAACAGTATCATGTTCTGTCCGGATTGCAGCCGGATACTCTTTTTCCAGGAAAAGGAAGAATCCGATAACGCTATGGACATTTTCCAGGGCGAAGAAGAGGGCACTCAAGGTCAAGACGAAGATACCGACGAAGAAGAGGAAGACGAAGAAGAAGAGCAAGAGGAAGAAGAGCAAGATAGCAAGGTAACAGAAGCTGCGGAGTGATATCAAGCTTTTACATTACATAATGTGAGGCAGGTCTGGTCGTCGCTGTCAGGGTCTGTGAGGCATCAATATCAGGACTGGCAGAGGAAAGTCCGGGCTCCACAGAGCATGATACCGGGCAATTCCCGGGGGCTGCGAGAGGAATCTCGCAGTTACAGAGAGTGCCACAGAAAATATACCGCTCGAAGCCTGGCTGCGAAATCCGTGCTGATATCTGCGGTTAATGGCATTGAGTAAGGGTGAAAAGGTGAGGTAAGAGCTCACCGCCTCTCTGGCAACAGGGAGGGCACGGCAAACCTTGTCAGGAGCAAAGTCAAGCAGTGGGTGGATAGCTCGTCCCAGACCCACGGGTGGACTGCTGGAGTGGCATCGGAGACGATACCATCGAGATAGATGAGACCGAGGAAGAAGGTTTCCAGAACAGAACCCGGCTTATGACCTGCCTCATTATTTTTTTTGATTCGTCCGAAAATGAAATAAACCTCCTATGTATAGAACCATTGAGAGATACAGCTATCAATCCAAGAGATCCGCTAAACGAAAACGAAGACTGTTCTTTCTATTAGGATTCGCGGGCTTATCAGCCCTGGTTGCTACCTTTCTGGTTTTCATCTATCCTCTTCTATCAGGGCGGAAGCCTCCCATAAAACCTGCCTCTAAGGACTTGCCTCAACTGTGGAATGAGGGTCTGTACAGCGAGGTATCCAGCTTGACAGCAGAGAGACTATCGAGGCAGCCTCTGGATCGCGAGGCTCTCATCTTTTATGGCTTTGCGCAATACTATTTGGCCTACTACGAAAAGGCCCTGGAAGAAAAGATTCCTCTGCTCGACGAAGCGATATTCTCATTGAGAAAGGCAGAACTTCTGCCTCCGGACTCCCATACAGATCAAATTGACTATATCCTCGGCCAAGCCTACTACCATAAAGGCTCCTTTTACTATGATCTAACGATCAAATATATTGAAAGATCTCTCGATGCAGGATATATTGGAAAAGATAGTTATGAATATCTAGGACTCGCCTATGGAGGGGTAGGTAATCCTGAGAGGGAAGTTGAATACTTTTTGAAGGCTTCCCAGCGAAGTCCTACCGATTTGCTGCTTCTTTCAGTTGGAAAGGCTTATTCCAAGTTAAGAGAATACGACAAAGCAGAGGATTATCTTCAGCGAAGTTTGAATAAAACATCGGATCGAGATATCGAAAAGGAATGCCGGTTCGCGCTGGCGGATATATACCTCCAGCTCAACAACCTTCTGAATGCAGAGAGCCAGTACAAAGCTATAGTGAAACTAGATTCGAGATCGGCAGTTGCGCATTTTCAGCTTGGTGAGATATATTACAGGATGAACGATGTCGTTCGGGCGCGTTCGGAGTGGCGTAAAACATTGACAATCGATCCCACACATCACGGGGCGAAGCTTCGCTATTACAGGTAGCATCGGAGGAAAATGCATGGGGCTGGGCAAACTGTTCGATAGATTCTCGACTGATATCGGGATCGACCTGGGCACGTGTAATACGATCGTGTATGTGAAAGGTCGCGGGATCGTACTCTGTGAACCTTCCGTTGTGGCTGTGGAGCGTGGGACAAAAAGGGTTGTCGCGGTTGGAGCCGATGCAAAGCGAATGCTTTGGAGGACCCCGGGAGATATCGTTGCGATCAGACCACTTCGGGACGGAGTGATTGCGGATTTCGAAACCACCGAGAAAATGATCCGCTACTTCATCTCCAGAGTGATTCCGAGCAAGTGGTTCATCAAGCCGAGGATGGTGATGGGGGTGCCTTCGGGCATAACGGAGGTAGAGAAGAGGGCGGTAAGGGAAAGCGCTGAACAGGCCGGGGCACGTGATCCGGTCTATCTTATCGAAGAATCGATGGCTGCTGCTATTGGGGCGGATATTCCGATATACGAGCCTGCTGGCCATATGATCTGCGATATAGGCGGAGGCACAACAGAGATTTCAGTAATTTCTCTCGGCGGAATGGTCGTCTCCAACGCCATCAGAATCGGAGGCGACGAGTTTGACGAGGCTATCATTAAACATGTCAGAAATATACATAACCTCATAATCGGTGAGCAGACCGCAGAATCTCTGAAGATAACTATCGGAAATGCCTTTCCTGACAAAAAAATCGAAAAGATGGAAATTAAAGGAACCGATGCCATCACGGGATTGCCAAGAAGAATAGAATTGGACTCAATCGAGGTAAGGGATGCCCTCCAAGGACCGATAAACACCGTTATCGAGGAAGTCAAACGAACCTTGGGGCAAACTCCACCTGAATTGGCTGCTGACATAGTCGAGAGGGGCATTGTCATGACAGGCGGAGGTGCATTGCTGAAGGGATTTCCCAAGCTCGTGGCCAAAGAAACCGGTGTGCCGGTCATTCTGGCAGAGGAACCTATAATGTGTGTTGCCCTGGGGGCTGGCAGGTTTTTGAGCAGCCTCAAAGAGAACGGGAAGCGGTTTTACAATATCAAGGCATAATCAGACACGATGGCGGGTATTAAGTCCTTTATCGCACGGCATAAACAAGGAACCGCCTTCCTGATTCTGGTATTCATCTCAATTATTCTGCTCGTTATCACAAACAGAAACGTTGTTATAAAACCCAAAGAAATCGGGCAGAGCTTTCTCTCCGTGTTTCAGATCTCGTTCTCTTCCATTTCACGCTGGTTCTCTAATACGGTCAACTCCATCGGCGAGCTCAAGCGAGCGAAGCAAGAACTCGAGGAGACCCGTATGAAAATCCTCGAGTATGAACGCGTTGCTCGGGATATTGTAAAATTGCGGCAAGAAAACCGGGCGCTCAAAGAGCTGCTGGATTTTTCCGAAGAGCTAAGCTACAAGCACGTGCCAGCAGAGGTGATCGCCAGGCAGCCAGGCAATACCTTTGCTGTCATCACGTTGAACAGGGGAGCTCGAGACGGCGTCGAACGGTATATGCCCGTTGTCGCACGCACAGGCGGCAACACCGGCCTTGTCGGGAAGGTTATCTCGGTAGGTTTGAGCACCTGTATGGTGCTTCCTCTCTTCAATGAGAGGTCGTTTGTCGCTGGGCGGCTGGAAACATCCAGATACGACGGCCTGGTGAGTGGACGGAGCGACGGCTCCGAGCTCCTGAGCATGCGCAATGTCAAGAAAATCGCGCTTAGAAATATAGAGTATGGAGACATGGTGGTGACCTCAGGATTAGGTCAGGTGTTTCCCAAAGGCATCCTCATAGGCAGGATTCGATCGGTGCGCTCTGAGGCTTATGAAACCTCTCTGGAGGTGGAGATCGAACCAATCATTGATTTTTCGAAGCTTGAATATGTAATGATCCTCGCTAGGTGAACTAATGAGAAACATGATTAAGATCTTATTCCTATCAATCGGTATTCTAAGTCTAAGTGTCGTGCTGCAATCGACTCTTTTTGGCTACATTGCCATTCAAGGTGTAAAACCAGATCTTTGCACGATCATCCTGGTGTTTATCGCACTTAGAACTGGAAGCATGGTGGGACAAATCTCTGGCTTTACTGCCGGAATTGTGCAGGATGTTCTGAGTCTGACTCCACTGGGTTTTTTTGCTCTCATTCGAACCATGATCGGATATTTTTACGGATTTATTCAGGGCTCGATGTTCGCCAGATCCCTATTTATTCCCATAGTTTTTGTATTTACCGCTACCCTTCTCAAGGGTCTTATGATATGGGTTATTGCCCTGATTTTTACCGTAGCCTCTCCGGGGATCGCATACTTTGGTGCAAAGTTCTGGATCGAAATCGGCTATAGCTCTATTCTTGCTCCCTTTGTCTTCACGTCTCTCAATCTTATTCGTTTGTTCAAAGCTTCCGAACGCGAGGAGGTCAAGTGACGGAACGGCTCGAACCGAGATGGAATACCCAGATGTTCAAGAGACGCCTCTTCTTTGTCACCTCTTTCGTGGTTGTCTCCTGTTTCTTGCTCACTACTTATC
>CAZLRN010000036.1:0-17164 GCA_964561715.1 uncultured Spirochaetales bacterium | reverse complement strand
GACGGAGAGTCCCTAGTAATCAACTTTTTGGCGAACAGAGACTGCTACATCAAAGTCTACCATATCGACGTGAATCGTAAGATGAAGCTCATTTTTCCCAACCAGTACTACCCGAGCAATTTTATTAATGGGAAGAAGATCTACAAGATTCCGGACAGCTCATATCCCTTTAGGTTCAGCCTAACCCAGCCCTACGGGACAGAAATTATCAAGGTTATCGCCTCGACTCTGCAGTTTAAAGATATCGAGGCCTCTTTTCAGGAGATTGGAACGGCGTCACGTGGGGCTATTAGCAGGGGTCTTGACATCAAGGTCAAAAAGAGCCAGGTCACCGAGGCTATGATAAGCTACACCATTATCGAATAGGGATCTAGTGCGGTTTTCTCACAAACGATATTATGGCAAGGGTCATTCTATATCTGGGAACGAGTTGCCTTGCTGACCGAAGAGAGAGCAAAAAATAGAAAACCGTTAAAGTCCAGATATGATAAAAGATGCAAGCGTTTGTGAGAAATGCGGACTAGAAAGCCTCCAGGGCGTTGACATAAAACATAAATCCCTCTGGTGAGAAGGCGAAATCGAGACGTACGTTGATCTTGGGATCCTCCGTAACGGCAAAGCGCAAACCCACGCCCCCTGCGACTTTGAGATCCTCAAAGGTAAGCTCGGCTAGACGAGGGGCCACCTGTCCGATCCCTCCAAAAACGACTCCTCCGAATCTCCAGTAAATAGGAAAGCGATATTCGATCTGGGTCGCTACCATTACCTTGTCCCGGAATCGGTCATCGTGGTAGCCTCTCATCATGCTGTTTCCTCCGAGGGCGGGCAAAAGCTGAAAGGGCACGGTCCCGAAAGCCATATGGGTAAAAAGTTCTAAACCCAGGACATGCTCCCCATAGAGTTGAAAGAAATGCCGGTAGTCGAGGAGGAGGTGAGTGTTGTTTTCGCTGCTGCCGAGCTCCCGGCGAAAGAAATCCAGCTTGACGTCGGCTATGAATCCTCTATGAGGATAAGTCGTGTTGTCTCGCTTGTCCCAGGTGAGATATGGGCCTCCGCCGAGAACGGTGGCGCTATCACTTCCGGGAATATTGCCGGTATCGAGCGTTTCTCCGTCTTCGATCTCAACCATATTGATTGTGGTGAAGAGGACTTTCGGGCCCAGATAGAGATCGCGGACAATTTTGAATCGGAATGCCGTCTCCAAATCGAATCGGAAGGGTGTGTAGGACTCGGCATCGTCTACATCGGTATCAGGCCCTATGCCGTAGAATTTGGCTGGGTATCGACTCACCGCTGTCGAGAAGCTGAGGTTGTAACGGTCGACATCGAAAAACCAGTCCGTCGCACCCTCCAATTTCCACTGACTCATTTGCGTATAGACTCCAACAAAGGTAATGGAATCGGTCTTCTGATCAGGATTGAGGATGTCAGGGTTGTAGAGGATGTTGAAAAAGAAACCGCCCATGATGCCGGTGTCGGTCGAATAAGCCAAGAAGGGCAGCGGCGCGAATGTCCACTTGCTTTTCTCCTGCTCAGAAGACTGCTCAGCTAAAGGTGTGGATTCTGGTGGACGGCTGAGTTGTGGACGGATGAGTCCCGGCGCGGATGCGGGTGGACGGCCGAGTCCCGCCGTGGACTCGGCATTTCCCAGCGCTGCGCAGAGGATGATCATCAACACCATCACCGCTGATCTTTTATAGAAAAACACCTTGTCCCCCCTTCTTTGTTATGTGCTCGAGAGGATTCCTTCAAATTCTATGATGCTGGAGGCGAATCTACTTCGCCCCAAACTCTATTGTGTTCTATCTTGCCTTTTTCTGCGCTCCCGTCAGAACTTGATGTAGGATTGAACGTAGAGGCCATACTCGTGGGTCGCCGAGATGTTCCGTCCCAAAATGGGATGGAGATAGAAGAGCCGGAACTCCGTTGGTATGAAGAGCCTTGGGAAATAAATCGAAAACTCGGGACCAAACCTCAGCAGATAGGTCGATGTGTCATCTACGCTGCTGCCGTCTATGCTGACATCAGGTGTAAACTCGATATTGATTGGAAGCGATGCGCCGATATGAACATCTGCAGAGAGGGGGTGCTCCAGCGTAAGCTCGAGCTCGAAAGTCAAATCCCAGCCGTAGTTATAATCATCTGGGCCGGGAGAACTATAGGTAGCGTAGCTTACATCCTCATAATCCTTGTTCAGATACTTGATGAACTCCGTGTAAAAGTTGATAAAAAAAGCCTGGCTAAAGACATAGTCGAAGTATAGCCGGCCGCCTATTCCCCAGGCGTGTTTGTCCGGATCCGCAATCTTGTAGTCGTCTCCGGAAACCTGATTATCTTCCTCCGATTCCCAGTCAGCCGATGTCATGGGCAATATCAGAGCTGCCGCTGCAGCGAGGCGTACCTTGTTGGAAGCGGCGATCAGGCTCCTTTCCCCAATAAGTTGAAAGCGAACGCTGACATCGATATCGTGAAGGCCATTGATGCGGAGGTTGTCGTCCTGCTCGAAATGCGACCAGAATGTCCAGAGAGGCACCCAGCTGACCCCGAGGGCCAGCCAGTCGATGAGACCGTACTCGGCAGCCAGTCCTACCCTGGCTGTTTGAATTGTATTTTCATCACGGCCCTTCCCATTCTCGTTGAATCTGGAAAACGAAAAAGTGCAAGTAGGAACAATTTGTGTCCGCAGCGCTCCCTTCTGTCTCGGTTTGGCTTCTTCTGCGACAAGAGGCGCAGCAAGGATACATATAAGAAGGAACAGGACAATCCGCTTCATGATGATTTCCTCCTGAATCAAGTCTGGCAGTTATGTTCAACCTATTTTACTTGATTTTCTCGGTCAATCAAGTCTTGGGAGCAGCATATCGCTTGCGATTGTGGGTGGCCGAATCGATGAGACATGAAAAAGGGGTCGAGAGGATTGTCGAGATAATTACGAAGGCGATGCAGGAGCGGAATCGCTCGAATCGACCCTATGATCCTCTAGGTAGAGGATCGCGGGGGTGAGGGCGTAGAGCGCAACCATCGCCAGGCATACACTGCCCGCGATCATCAGCATCGCCCGGACGCCTATCATATCCGCCACCGGGCCGCCTATAATCAGCCCGAGAGGGATCATGGCCTGCATGAGGCTCGAGTAGAGTGTTATGACTCGGTCCTGCATCTCCGGAGGAACGGCAGACTGGAGGATAGCCGTTCGTGATCCATTCATAATCGGAATACAAAGTCCCGCCAGGGCCATCCCGCCGATAGCCGTCCAAAACGCTGATGCTGGAGCCAGACCCATCGTGAGAAATCCCAATCCGATCCCGCATACACCCAGCATTGTCGTTAGCATGCGGCGACGAAAGCCGCCCCAGAGGCTCAGAAAGAATCCTCCTGCAAAAGTACCGATGCCCTCCACCGATGTGATCCAGCCCAGCTCGAGCGCACCGCCCCCGAAGTGTTTTGTGACTAAAAGGGGAATAAAGTGGTATCCCGGCAGCACAAGAAACCTTGCCAGGGCCGAGGTGAGCAGCATCAGCGACAGGCCACGCCAGAGCCAGACGAATCGGAACCCGTCGCGAAGATCACGGAGAAAGGAGCTCCTTCTGCCGGCATGGGCCTTTAACGAAGGACGAGGGACGGCAACAAAAACCAGTGAGCCTATTGCGAGCGCGGCCGTTGCAAGATCAATGAGAAGAATGCTTTCGACGGCAAGAAGGCTCAGCAGCAGCGCTCCCAGCGGTGGGGCGACGATTTCGCTCGATCCAACAAGGACCTGATTCTTGCCCGCAACCCGGGTCAGCTGATTTTGGGGCACCATAAGAGAGGTCGAAGCGATGAACGTGGGCATATGAAAGGTGCCAAAGAGAGA
Organism: uncultured Spirochaetales bacterium; assembly: GCA_964561715.1. Lineage (GTDB taxonomy): Bacteria > Spirochaetota > Spirochaetia > SZUA-6 > CAZLRN01 > CAZLRN01. The sequence goes on along the minus strand of CAZLRN010000036.1, from coordinate 13,311 downwards.
GCGGAGAAACATCAGCCCATAGATGTACCAGGGAATGACCAGGCCGATCTAAAAGAGGTAAGCCAAAGTCAGAGTAAAGAAAGCTGTAAGGGCATCCGCCCCGATCATCAGGGCTTTGCGGTTCCGCCTATCGATAAGCGCTCCGGCAAAAGGACCCAACAGGATGCTCGGCAGATAGGAGACAAAAGCCGCTATGCCGAGCACAGTGGCCGAGCCTGTCTCTATGGTGAGGCACCGTATCGTTGGCTGCGCCCACAACCCAAACAATTTGGCCATTTTTTTACATACAGCCAACGATTTAGCAATTCCGAATCAGATCGGTTTCGGAAAATCTTGCTAGAATAACAAGAAATTGAGCCGGAATTGCATATCAGCACAAATCGAACCAGACCGCTCCCGAAAAGCGAGAAAGCCTGGCCGGTCCAGATTATGAAGAAGGGCAATTTCCAGTCCATGCGGTTTTTAGGTGCTTCAGGGCGCTGGGCGGGCATAACGATCCTATTTGCCCGAATAGGCGATGCAGAAGAGGTGAGTCTCTCCACGAAGATAGATACGCGTGCCGACAAAAGCCGCTGTGGTCTGACACTTTTGGCCGATCTCTGCATCGGCTATCAGGTCAAACTCTCTCTCGGCCTTGAAGATGTGCGTAATCCCGGTTTGGTCTGTCCAGTAGATCCTGCCGTCCGCCCAGATAGGTGAGGCGTAGGATCCTTCTGAAAATTCGTACATCCAATAGACCTGGCCGGTTTTCCCATCCAGGCAGCTGAAGGCTCCATAGGCTGTAGGCAGAAACACCAGTCCCCCAGCGGCAACGGGGCTTGCTGCATCCGGAAGATCGTCATAGACCTCCCAGATTATCCGGTGTGTGGAGACGTCGATGGCGGCGAGCATCCAGTTCTGACACACCGCATAGGCGATGCCGTCCTCGTAGGCTGCAGAAGGTCCCACTTCACCATTCATGCAATCGACATGCCACATCTCTCTGCCGGTCTCGGCGTTGTAGGAGGCTACGATGGGATTGGCGTTTAGGATGATTTCCGGTCTTTTGCCCGTATAGACGACGCTGGGAGAGGCCCAGGAAGCTGGCACATGACGTTTCTTTTCCCACAGCGTTTCGCCGCTATCGCTCTTTAGTGCCATGATCCTGGCGTTTTTATCCTGGTCATACTGCACGACGAGGCGGCCCCTATAGGTGATGAGTGATGATGCGTGTCCGTAGTGGTTCTCCGGTAAACCGAGGTTGCGACCCCATATCTGATTGCCGTCAAAATCAAAGCAGACGGCATCCCCTGTCGGAAAAATCGCAAACACGCGGGATCCGTCAGTGGCCATGGTCGAAGGAGCATAGCCGGTGTCGCGGCTGACCGCGGGCGGTTCTGATGGCGAGCCGGGAATGTTTTTCAAGGCCTGGGTCCAGAGGATCTTTCCTGTGAATCTGTCGAAGCAGTATATCTCCTGAATTGTCTCGTCAGCCCCCGATAGAAACAGGCGGTCATCCCAGACTATCGGCGAATTGTTGCCAGGTTTGGGCACTTCCGTCTTCCAGAGAACTCCGTCTCCGGTGGCGCCGTTCCACGTGGTTGGGGGTTTCGCCTTTGGTGCGATACCGATACCGCCGGGGCCTCTGAAGGATGGCCAGTTGGTTTTAAGCTCATCGGCCGCAAGATAGTTCTCATAGACGATGCTCTCAGCCTCGATCTGTCTACGATCGCGAGCCACCTTCAACATGGCTTTCAAGGAGCTGATCGAGGTTTGAGTAGAGCGCTGATTCTGTTCGATCGAGGCATGAGAGAGGAATGTGAATAATAGTGCGATGACAATGAGCCCCATTCCGCCAGCCGCTACAAAGAGGATTGTCGGGAGACGCTCGGCAGGCGCCTGCATGCGGCGAAGAATCAGGACAAAAAACGAGCCAGCCAACAGCACTATGGCTCCGCCAGCCAGGAGAAACATGCCGATACGCAGCTGCAAGCGCTTCGAGTGGTAGGCGTCCTTGATCACTTGCTCGAAATCCTCCAATTTATCGGTCAATTCCTCATCTTCGGGAGTTCGAGTCAGTCTCTCACTGATATGCGCCAATTCGGCATCTTTCGATGGATCAGATGTCCCGAAGCGGATGTAGTTGGCGATGGCTAAAACACAGACCACTAGACAGAAGAGCGCTGACAGGATGACCAGCCCTCTACTTATATGGAAACCCAGTTGGATAAAACGCCTTTGTTTTTGATTCATGGGATGTTGCCTATTCTCTGTGATCCGATTGGAAAAATCAATCGACTCGAACGAAGTTGTTTTTTGCGTCTGCGAAACCCTTACACATGATGTATACTTTAAATATAGAATTCCTCGAATCTTGGATCGGTAGTATGCCCGAATTCAAGCCTTTTGAGTTTACAGACGAATTTCTCGAGCGGCTCAAAGAGCTTAGGGAAATCCCTGTCCATTTTTACAGCAAGGAAGGCCAAATCCTCATCTACAAGAAGGCGAATGCCACAGAGGAGGAGATCAGGCGACTTGCGCGATTTCGGGAACGGGGGATCTACTACAACGAAGAGGATGAGGAAAAGCTCGAATTTGTGGCTGCCGATGAAGAGATACCCGAAGGGCTGACGGGCACCAAACTCATCAGCCAGTACTACACGGATGAATTGACCGATAAAACTGCAAGTCTCTTTGAAAGGATGAGAAAGACGGCTCTCAGCTCCCAACAGGTCGAAAAGACAAACGGGGAGATGGAGGAATTTTTCCTGGATTTTGCGGGTCAGAAGGATGCCATGACCGGACTCGTGAATATTCTCGAGGCTATGGAATCCAAGAAGACGAGTTTTGATGTCGAGCTGGCCGTCAAGAGAACGATTGTAGCAATGGCTCTGAGAACGCGGGGCATGCACAACGCAGAGAATATGAAGGAACGAAAGGCGCTGAAAAAAACGATCACTGATCTGATGATCAGTGCATTGCTCTGCGACGTCGGCTATGCCCAGATGAATATTCCGCAGAGTGCTGTCCTATCTGAAGATGAGATGAAGTACATTCAGCAGCATCCGTTCTACTCTTTTTTAACGGTAGCGCACGAGCCGGCTCTGAGCTCAGAGATCAAGCACGACATTTTAACCCATCACAGGCCCTACTCCGATGATCACCGCAATAATAACTATCCCAAGCTCGCAACACTGCAGAACAAGATGGCGGCTCTCCTTGGCGAGTGTCAGAAAAATCCCTCGAAAGGGCACCTGACGAAGGAGATCACATCTCAAATCGAGCTTTTAAAGGCCAACAAGGCCTACAACGAGCACACGAATGTGCTGGCCCTCTCTTCGGAGTTCGCCTCGCTGACATCAAAGGTGCCCTGGAGGCCGGCCCTATCGCCTATCAATGCCATCAAGTCGATCATCAATAATTCCTTTTTCACCTATACGGCCAGGGTCATGCATGAGTTTCTCGACTACATCGCGATCAGCCTCTGTAATAATAAAAAGATTCTAAAAGAGGGGGATTTCATAGTCATCGATTATGAAACCGCTGAGGAGAAGCATGTTTTTGAAGCTTGTCGGATCGAAACGGTCGGCCGGTTTCAGAGCCGTCCAGGCGTGCGCAGAATCGCCACCGCAAGACCTGAGCTCACAAAGGTGCCCAAGCTCACCGTGAAGGGATTCGACTCAAAGAGCCTGAAAGTCGACCATCGCAAGGCCTATTACGAGCTGACGCAGGATGACAGCCGCCGCATCGTGTATGTCGTTAATCCGAAGAATGACAAAGATTTCTACAATGCCTTAATCGACCTTATTGTCAAGCATTTCTGAGCAGGCTCGGCGTTTTCTACTTCTCTCCGCCATTCGACCGATCGAACCTTTCCGCGATTGATGAGTTTTTGCCATATCTCCTCAGGTACCGCGTCGAAAACCGTTTGGGCGTCTGCAGGCACAATGGCCCAGTCCCCTCGAGCAATCTCCGCTTCGAGCTGCTGGGCTGCCCAGCCAGCATAGCCTGCGTAGGCTCGAGCCTGCTGGCGACGGTCATTGAAGCTCTGAACAAGAGCAGAGGGATCTCCGGTTAGATAGAGGTCTTTAAGAACTGGAATCGAGTTCGAGGCCTGCGATTCCGATCGGACTAGAATGTAAACGCTGTCGAGCTGCACTGGTCCGCCGAAAAACAGCGTCTCGGTGCGATTCTGAAAGCCATCGATATCCGGAAAGACCTCCGAGAGAGTCACATCGGTGGGCCGGTTGATAACCAGCCCCATGGCCCCGTTATCTCCATAGTCGATGAGAAGAACGACGCTTTTCGCGAAGTTGGGATCTTGAAGCTCCGGAGTCGCAATGAGAAACATGCCCTTGGCGGGCTCCTCTTTGAATTGGACTCGACGTGGAAAAATTGACATCAGGGAGAGAATGCCGGCCGGCTTTCCTGCAGAGCCGATAAGCTTTCCGCTGATCGGGACCATGGCTATCGCTGCCATCGCGGCGATAGCAGCCATCGAAGCGACAGCAACGATCGTTATGATCGCTACGATCGTCACGATCGTTGCTCTCAGCACAGCGATGGAGCTCAATGCCATCCAGGGATGTCTATACTTTGCTCGGCCCGAATTCCTTCTTGCGACCAATATAAAGGCGCTCCATACAAGACTATACACGAGAGGCGTCTATCCTAACAACCGGAATGACGTTCCTAGAATCGATGGGCTCTCTGTGAACCTCTTCACAGAAGTCCGTCACAGACAGTTGATACGCTTCTCAATAGGTTGTGAGTACAATCTGCCAAGAGGGAGGCATACCATGCAGAATCTATTCGAACAAAAGGGAAGGCTCGCAGTGAGCATAGGGGAAGGCTATATCTCGGCCTATGAGGCCAGCATGTTGAAGGCCGGAGACATCGTGGAGACCGCAAACCTGGCTGGCGAGGGATACCCGGTGTACTTCAACGGACACTTTCTCTTCACCGCCGAGGTGGTCATAATCGGCAGGCTTGTTGCGCTGCGGATCAAGAGCCTTTTCCCGTCGAGGGTGGAAGCACAGCTTCCGGCCAATCCCGACGAGGTCATCGAAATGCTGCCGTTTATGGTTCGATTTGCCGAAATCGAGATCAGCCTTCGGGAGCTCGAAGGAGTTAGCCCAGGTACGATCATCAATCTCGACAAGCTCTACAGCGAGAAAGAGGATGCGCAGCTAATCGTTGCCGGGATTGCAGTGGCAAAGGGAAAGGTAGGAGTGCTATTCGAAAACATGACTCTTCGTATCACTGAGGTCATTGCGGAGCTCGAAACATCGAGTGATCTACAGGTACGCTCGTCCGGAAGCCTTGTTGATATGGTGCGATTAGGAGAACGCTGCAAGGACTACGATTTCAAGCGACCTGATAAGTTCTCGAGAAATGCTGTAGAGAGAATGAAAGAGCTGCACGGCCTGTTTATGAGGAATCTTCAGCTCAAGCATCGGATCTTCGGCGACTACGAACTGATAGGAGACCAGCTGACTTTTGGGGAGTTGTTCCAGGGCTTTCATGTCGAAGACTATAACTATCTGCTCATTCACAGCAGACCGTGGAGTCGCAGATCGGATGCTGCGCAGGAGACCGATGATCGACGGAGCCGGAGCTATTTTGTCGAACCGGCGCACGCACGGCATCCTGCAACGGAGGAACAGAAAGAGTTTATCCGGAAGGTTGTTAAGAGAGACCAGCGGGAGTTCGCAGATGGAATGTTCCTTCTTCTCTCCAAGACCGCTCCTGTCAAGGAGCTAGCTGATTCCGAAGAGGATCGAAGCTTTCTCCTCGCTTCGCTCCGTGGTGCCTGGAAAAGCGTAGCCCCTATGAACTTCCAGCTTGCTAAAAGAACTGACCGTATGGACGAAATCAAGATTATTCATGAAAATGAGATGATCCTTCTAATCATCGTTCGAGATTCAGCTACAAAGCTCGATTTGATGTACATTGTCTATCCTTATCTGACTCTCGAACCGTACATGGGTGTTTTGAAGTAGGGAATGGACAGTAACCGTGCTTCAGAGATTGAATTGCTGAGAGAGATGCGTTGTTTTCGCAGGATGGGCGAGGCTGATCTCAAGCTCATCCTGCGATACGGCAATCAAATAACCTACAGAAGACAGCGTGTGCTCTTTTATCAGAGCGAACCGGTAAGCCAAGTATTTCTCATGCTCTCCGGGAAAGTCTCGAGATTGAAGTATCGTTCCGATGAGAGTTGTCTGAGCATTGGAGCCGGGGAGCGGGGAGATTGGCTGGGATTGGCGGAGATTCTTTTGGGCTGTCCCTACATGTGTGATGCCGTAGCTGAGACTCAAACGGAGGTTCTGACCTATACCGTCAAATCCTTCAATGAGGTGCTGAAAATTCAGGGCGTGAAGCAGCACTTTCTCGAGTTTCTGGCTAGGTCCCTCTATCTTCTTCATTCACAGATTGAGCTGAATCTGCCCCTTCATAAGCTCATCCAGCATGTCATCACGCACGCCTGCAGGGAACCTGACGGTGTCTGTTACCTCGAAGCCACTCAGGATGAAATCGCTCAGGCCATCGGCACGACACGTGAGACGGTCAACAAGCATCTCCGGAGTTTGCAGACGGAGGGGCTGCTCAGTGTTGCTAGGGGCCGCATCGAAATCCCTCAAGTCGATCTGTTAGGCGAAAAGCTTCTCTGAATCTCCACCATCCTGCTGCACTGGCAGTGTCGACGGCTTGCAGAAAATAGTATATTTGCTCTGCATTCGATCGAGAAGCAGGAGGTTTTCATGAAGATCGTTCATTTCACGGTCAAGCCCCACATCCCGGAGAGGCTCAAGGCGCTTGACGAGCTGGCGCACAATCTCTGGTTCAGCTGGGACTTCGAAGCTATCAGGCTATTTATCCGTCTGGATTACGATGCCTGGCTCGCCTCCAATCAGAATCCTGTTCGAATGCTTGGTCTCGTCTCGCAGGAGAGAATGGAGGAGATGTCCCAGGATGATTCTTTTCTGGCGGCGTTGGATTCCGTGTATGAGAGGTTCCGCAGGCATATCGATGGACCCAAATGGTATGACGGGCCGACCGATAAAGTTATTGCCTACTTCTCGATGGAATACGGGCTCGATGTCAGCCTTCCAATCTATTCGGGCGGTCTCGGGATTCTGTCGGGCGATCACATGAAGAGCTCCTCCGATCTCGGTCTGCCACTTGTGGGAATCGGGCTTCTCTACAGGCAGGGCTACTTCAGGCAGTATCTGAATCCTGATGGATTTCAACAGGAATCCTATCCTGAGAACGACTGGTACAATCTTCCGGTACGGGTTTGCCAGAACGCCAGCGGCGAGCCGGTGATGGTTTCGGTCGAGCTCGGAGGGGCTGGCGTTTTTGCCAAGGTCTGGGAGGTCAAGGTAGGTTGCGCTTCTCTCTACCTCCTCGACACGAACATCCCTGAAAACTCCGCAGAGAATCGACTCATCACCGACGCGCTCTACGGCGGTGAGAGGGAGATGCGCATACGTCAGGAAATCCTTCTGGGAATCGCTGGTATTCGAGCCCTGGGAGCTCTCGGTTTAGAAGCTGCGGTGATCCATATGAACGAAGGGCATTCGGCCTTTCTCGCCATTGAGAAAATTCGTAGGCTAGTCGGGGAGCAGGGCTTTAGCTTCTCCGAAGCCGTCGAAGCCGTCCGTCCATCGAACGTCTTTACGACCCATACACCGGTTCCGGCGGGAAACGAACGCTTTGCACCCAGCCTGATGGAGAAGTACTTTAAAAGGACAGCCAACGAAATGGGGCTGGACTGGAAGAGCTTTCTCGCTCTGGGAAGGGAGAATCCCGAGGATGAGAACGAGGAGTTCTGCCTGACGGTCCTTGCCCTGAAGCTTTCGAGCTACTCAAACGGCGTCAGCAGGCTTCACGGAGAGGTTTCGAGGCGAATGTGGCAGAACATCTGGCCGGGACTGCCGTTGGATGAAGTTCCAATATCGGCGATCACGAACGGGGTGCATCCACGAACGTGGATTTCCCACGACATGAAGGATTTGCTCGACAGGTACTTTGGCCCTCGGTTCTCAGACGAGCCTACCTATCTCGATGTGTGGGAACGCATGTCGCGAATCTCCGATGAGGAGCTGTGGCGGACCCACGAGCGCCGGCGCGAACGGCTGGTAGTCTTTGTACGCGAGAGGATGAGAGACCAGCTCTCTAAACGAGGCACGGCGGGTTCGGAGATAAGCCTCGCGGAGGATATGCTTTCTCCCTACGCCCTGACAATTTGTTTCGCCCGGCGCTTTGCCACGTACAAGAGGGCCGCACTTCTGCTGCAGGATCCGGATCGGCTGAGGCGAATCCTAACCGATGCCGAGCGGCCGGTTCAGCTGATCTTTGCCGGAAAGGCCCATCCCCACGACACCGCTGGAAAAGATCTGATCAGGCAGATCATACACTTTGCGCGAGATCCCCAGATTCGGAGCAGAATCGTATTTCTGGAGGATTACGATATTTCGATAGCCAAGGTCTTGGTATCGGGAAGTGACATATGGCTCAACACACCGCGAAGACCGCTTGAGGCAAGTGGCACCAGTGGCATGAAAGCGGCTCTCAACGGCGTGCTCAACGTCTCCGTTCTGGATGGATGGTGGGACGAAGCCTACATGCCGGAATGCGGATGGGCGATTGGCAAGGGTGAGGAATACGACGATCCGGAAAGACAGGACGACATCGAAGGTCACGATCTCTACAGCTTATTGGAGGACAAGATCATTCCCCTCTTCTATGCCAGAGGAAGGGATGGGTTGCCCCGGGAGTGGATTCGTCGGATGAAATCAGCCATGAGCCATATTGGAAAAGGCTTCAGCAGTCAGCGCATGCTCATTGAGTATTACGAGCGGTATTATCTCAAGGCTCTCCAGAACCACGCGAGCTACTCCTCGAATGGCTACGAAAAGGCCAAGGAGGTAGCCCACTATCTGGAGCGAGCCACATCCCAGTGGAGCAAGATACGTATTGAATGCGATGGTGAGTCGCGAGAGAGAATTTTGAAGGCCGGTGAGCCCCTCTCTATCGAGGCGACGGTCAGGTTGGGAGATCTCCAACCCGGAGAAGTGAAAGTAGAACTCTACTGGGGATCCATCGAGACCACTGGCGAGATTACGGAGACCGAATGTGTGGCCATGTCGCCGACTGGCGGCGAAAAGGGTACCTATCGGTTTAGCGCATCTCTCGAATGCAAACGGACCGGAAGACAGGGATACGCCATAAGGGTCTTGCCACAGCATCCCGCTCTCATCGATCGCTTTCGCCCCGGTCTGATAACCTGGGCTTCGTAAATCTCGCTGGAAATCTCTAAACAACGAAGCTCCAATCTTTCTCGACTGCTCAGGGATGTGTTATCATATCTCTAGGGCTATGGATCAAAGGCAGGATTCTTCCAACTTGAGCAATCTCATCGTCTCAGGCAAGGGATCTGCAGCTACCATAAGCGACGCAGAGGTTAAAAGCGAAATTACGCTGGCCTTCACCGAACATCGCGCCTTCCCGTTTTTCCCGAACGAAGCATTGATAAACCGTATCAAGGCAGGAGACCCGTTTCTTTCGATCACTTCGGAGCTTGCCAGTCAACGCAATGCCATCTTTGATGAAATTTCCCGCTCAGACAGCACTGTCAGGAACCGGCTCGACAGGAACGTTCGATTGGGGGCAAGGCTCGTAAACGCCCTGTTTTTCGTACAAAGGGCTTTGGGTGAAATCGACAATCCCCAACTAAAGCGCAGGAGATTTGTGCTGATCAAAGAGGCAACGGACTGGCCCACGCTTTTCCACAACCGTGCAGGAGGCTCGGTTCTCGCCCGCGTCGGGCAAGGGCCGGAATGGGCAGAGATCTCGACGATCTACCTCGGCCTTAACCTCTGCGATACTCTCGCCTATGAACAGAGCAAAAGCCAGGGTGAAAGCTTTAAAGCCTTTCAGAGCCTTCTTCTCATCGAAGAGCGGGCGATCGAAACCGGATACACCCATGTTGAAAGGGTCTCCGAATCGCTTTTGGAGGACCTTGGAGCCCTTCTCGACGAGGTCAGGCGAGTCTCCGCCCTCGATGAGCTGGAATACGTCTATGTGCCGGAGAAAAAAGCCAAGCGTTTTAGGGCAGCAAACCGCCGCAATTACTTGCGGCTACTAGACAAGCGATCAGAGACCGACGAAGCAGCGTTCGATGCGGAAGCCAACCTCAGGGCTGTGTTTTCTCTGGAGCGCCTAGCCCGTCGCTACAAGAGAAGCGGCGACCGAAGATCTTTGCGTGAGGTCTTGCGTTTGAATGTAGCAGCTTCGGGGCATGACGTTCATGCCGTTCGCAACAGGGCTAACATCATTCTGGAGCGTATTCTTGCTCCCAAGGAGTTCGACGCTCCCCTGGCCACTCGATTTATCAATGTAAGGCGGGGAGCAACCCATGTCTTCGATTTCCGGGCGCCGGACAGAAGGAAGCGGTATTTTGTCCGAATCTACAGGAACGATCCCTATCAAGAGGTTCCCATCGAGGAGGATCTCTCCTACGTCGATATCGATCTCGAGCTCGACAGAGGATCGGGACATCTCAAGAGGCCTTATCGATTCGATGAACTCGGGCATTATGACTTTCTGGTTTTCAGCAAGGGCAGAGGGCGTGCCAGCTGGCTCGCCGAAGGAGGATTCAGCGGGAGAATCAATGTCATCCCCGATATAGGCGGAGAAATCGTGTTGGAGGTGTTTCCGGATATCCACGGTCACACCCGTATCTACTGGAATGATCCAGGCGGACACCCCGGGCTTGTGTATAACGAAAACGGCGAAGTGATCCGATTGGGACGATTCTCCGATATAACGGCCCACCTGGAGGATCTGAAGGATCGCTACCAGATCACATCCCTCTATCTACTGGGAGTTCAGAAGCGAGGATCAAACCGCAGTGATTGGGACCCCCATGCCACATCCCCCTCTCCCTTCTCCCCGGTGAGTCTTACAGAAATCGAGCCATCCCTTGGGGGGGAGAAGGAGCTCGAGGATTTGATCAATCGCGCCCACCAACTAGATATCAAGATCATTGTGGATGTCGTGCCCCACGTCAACAGGGGCTCGAGTGCGGTCGCGGATAGGCTGGCCGTCTACTGCTACAACGACGATGGAGCTCTGGTGACAAGAGCGTCAACGGATGGCCGCTACGGCTCCTGGAATGACGGGAAGCTTCTCAATTACAGGAAATTCGAGACCTGGCAGTGGCTCGCCAAATCGGTGTTGCAGTTGATCGATCGTTTCGATATCGATGGCATACGTTTCGATTCGGCTCATGCAGTTCCCGTCATGATGAAGAAGAACAACTATCCTTACCATTTCGGGAATCGAAGAACCCATGAGGACATGGTCGAGGGAACGATCATTGTCAACGATCGTGAGGACGATCACTTCATCACAACAGGCTACTACGACTCCGGATGCCGCGATATGATAGCCTGTCCCTTACATTACTATCTCATGCAGTCCATTGAACGAAAGCTCAGAGAGAGACACAAACCCTTTTTCGTTCATTTGGCCGAATGCTACTGGGGTCGTGAGCAGGTGCTCGCCAGGCTGGGCATCATTCCCTACAACTCCGCCCTCTTCAAGATCTGCGAAAAAATCCTGCACGGTTTGTCGGATGTAAGGGAGATCTATCACCTCTATGACTGGTATTTGCCGTCGGCCCTGCCGCCGGGCACGGAGCTTCTCGGAATCCTCGGCAATCACGATGAAAGAAGAGCCCTCAACACCTTTGGTCATCGCGGGCTGCGTGCCGCGGTAGGTTTGACCTGTTTTATGAGCAACATCCTTATGGACTACGAGGGCAGCGCCGAGGGCGAAGGGTGGAAGGTCTTTTTAGACAACATCTATGTCAATTGGAATCAGTTCGAATACGCGGCTCACAGGAGTCTCGAGGCTTTCTACCAGGAGATATATGGTTTCTACAGGAAGGAAAGGGGAACCAGCTATCTGCTCTGGGCAGGGAACAATATGGTTGCGGCGGCGATTCGATTCACCGACGACGCTATCTGGCTGGGGGCGTTCAACTTTTCCGACTCTAGCCAGAACGCCTCGATCCAATTCGACAAGAGCGGACTCCCTTTAGACGACAACGCGTTTTATGCGGTCAGTGACCCCCGCTACTCTTCGATCACCGGCGGTCGCAGCTATTTCACGGGAAGGGAGCTACGGGTTTCCAAGGTGAATACCGTAGTTCCCTACACCGACAGGATCAAACTACTCAAGATCGAAAAGATCGAGACGCCTCAATCATTTTACAGGGATTTCCTCAAAGACTCTCTCGTCCGCCTTCGGGATATAGAGGATCCCAAGGCTTTCCCTTCGAGCTTCGCATTCTTGGAAATCGCCTTGCACACCGAATCTCCCAGTAGTTTCGCCGCGTTTGTCGAGAAGCATATTCTGCCCCAATTCGGAGAAAACGAACGCTACACGCTGGATCTTGCGCTCAAAAGATCCTTCTTTTATATCTACAGAAACGGAATCAGGAGTGGAAGCGAGATCCTCGAGCTCATCGAGAGGCTCTCCCTTCATCCAAACCAGGAAATAAGAGCCGCTGCCGAGAGGCTCCAGGAGCACTATCGTCATCGACCTATCGTTTTTATATCCGCCGAGGCCGAGCCCTTCTCCAAGAGCGGTGGCCTGGCCAATGTGGTGTACGAGCTTCCCAGAGAACTGGCGAAGTTGGGCGAGACGGTCTACGTGATCACCCCTTACTACAAAACGGGAGACGAAAAAGCTGTAATAAAGATGAACCAGGCGGTCGAGCGGTACAACATAACGTATTCGGGCGTCAACGTGCGGTTCGCCATCCAGAATGTGGAATACGAGGTTGGTGTCCATTCAGGAACGGTAGAAGGAGTCACCTACTTTCTGCTGGATCACTATGAGTTTTTCAATGGACTCTATTGGGGATATACGGCCCAGGAGAAACTCCGCCGGAGGGTCGCACTGGCCAGGGCCAGTGCGGAGGTCATTACCACCTTCGAGCTCGAGCCCAACTTTACTCTAACCAACGACGCTTACGCCGGGCCCTTTAATGGCATCGTTCGCAGTGACAGCTACTACCGGGATAACCCAAACTTCAAATTTACGACGTACCTCCACATTATTCACAACGGCGGCTGGCAGTACTTCGACGCTTACTACCGGTACGAGAACGGGTTCGATCATTTTCTACTCTTTAACCTACCCCAGGAGCGTGCCGCGGAGTTCTCCGGTCCGTCGGACCTCTACCAGCTAAACTGCATGTCAACGGGAATCAGATTCGCGGATCGCGTTATTACCGTCAGCCCATCCTACGCGGGA
>CAZLRN010000035.1:9277-17222 GCA_964561715.1 uncultured Spirochaetales bacterium | reverse complement strand
TGCTTGCAGAGCAAGCTGCTTGCAGAGCAAGCTGCTTGCAGAGCAAGCTGCTTGCGGAGCAAGCTTGTAGCAATTCCGTCTCAGATCGATTTAGGAAAATCTTGCTAGAATAACAAGAAATTGAGCCGGAATTGCATCTAGTGGTCTCGAGATTATGAACCGTAAAGGTGGGCAGAATCAAGGCTGGAACTTGCGTCCCCCCGTCACCGACTAATAGACAGAAACAGCGATGCAACATACCTTATACAGGAGGCGGGAAGCATGAAAACAACGGCGTTTGCTGCAATACTTTTGCTGCTCATCGTGGGCGTGGCTTCTGCTCAGCCGATCGATAACTCAGAAATCCTCGAGAAGTTCGGCTTAAATGACAGAGAGATAGAGCAGGTTATGGCCATCCAGCAGGAGACGGAGAGAACCATTCAAGAGGCTAGAGTCGAGCTCAACCTGCTCAAGGCTCAGCTCGAAAAGCTCCTATTCAGCATCGAGGTCGATATGAATCAGGTCGAAAAGCTGCTACGCCAATCGATCGAATGGAAGCTGAAATCAGAGCTGGCCGAAATCAGAAGACGCGTCGAGCTCAGGAAGCTTTTTGGAGAGGAGAGATGGGCCAAGTTTTTGCGAGCTCGGTCGCGATGGAACACCAGAAAGCCACCGAGACCATTGGAATAGCAGAGGCGCCGATCCCCTGGCAGGGAGTAAAGGTACTGGAAGAAGACCGGCTTCTAATTGCACGTTTCGTTCACGCCAATGATCAGAGGGCTTTCGTGACTCTGATAAAACGGCATACCGGCACTATCAGAAGGCTTCTCTATACGCTTTTTGTCGGGCACAGAGCGGATATGGAGGACGCAGAACAGGAAGTGCTGCTAGGCCTCTATCAGAACCTCCACCGGTTCAGAGGAACATCCTCTTTTAGAACCTATCTCTTCCGATTCACACGGAATAAAGCTATCGATCTGATAAGGAAGAAGGAACGGCAGAGACGTATAACACGCCTCGCGGCCTGCCTCCCTGATCCGGTTTCACCAGACCCGGAAGAGCGGATCCTTCAGGACGAATCTAGGCGTGAGGTTCTTGATCTGCTCTTCGAGATTTCCGAAAAGGAGAGAACCCTTCTTTTGCTCAAAGATGTGGAAGGCCTCTCCATCAGTGAGATAGGAAAGATAATGGGTATTCCGGAAGGAACCATAAAATCTCGCTTACACAGAACGAGGGGGCGATTGGCCGAGCTGCTGATGGCCAGGAGGGAGAAATGACAGAAAAGATAAGCAGAGAGTGCAAAATTGTCAGAGAGGCTCTTCAGAGTCACATTGATGCCAGTGAGCCCCTTCCAGCTCATCTCCTCGATCATCTCGACACCTGTTCCGCATGTCGCTCCTTTGGCGAAACGCTTTTAGCCCTTCCGGAGCGACTGCGGTCAGCTCTGGACAGCGCCATCGAAATACAGGGGCCACCGGATTTCGGCTTTTTGGAGCAAGGGCAGAATTCTGAGAGCAGGCAGAAGATCAAAAGGAAGCCCGTCGTTTGGGCGGCTGCGGCGATGGTTTTTGCTCTGGTATCGATCTTAGGGTATTTTGGCTACACGTCCTATCGCTCACACAGCTTTATCAGAGAGGATAACCATATCTTTGTGCAAGGTATTCTAGAACAATCGCTCTTTGATGCGGGACTGCAGGAAAGCCGCTATGTGTTAAACGGCAGCTCTTCGAAAGCCTCAACCTGGTTTCAAGAGTCGGAGCTTTCCAGCGAACTTCTGGGCGAATTGCCTTTTTCCTTCGATTGAAAGCTATAGCCTCTTGGCTATTTAGCCTTTAGGCTATATAGCCTTTAGGTTAGCCTGGCTAGCCTTCGGGCACTCTCTCGATGCGCGCACCCAGCTTCTTGAGCCGGTGGGCCACGTTGTCGTATCCTCTTTCGATCTGGTAGACGTTGTGAATGGTGCTCCGGCCTTCGGCACAGAGAGCTGCAATGAGCATCGCCATTCCAGCTCTCACGTCGGGAGATACCAGCTCGGAGCCTCTCAGTCTCGACGGCCCGGCCACAACGGCTCTGTGGGGGTCACACAGCACAATCCTTGCTCCCATGTCGATCAATTTGTCGACAAAAAACATACGCGATTCGAACATCTTTTCGTGAATAAGGATCGTACCAGTGACCTGTGTTGCCACAACAAGCGCAATGCTCGTCAGGTCTGCTGGAAAACCCGGCCAGGGAGCATCATCGATCTTCGGCACCGATCCCCCGAGCGCGGGCACCACCCGCAGGTCCTGTCCGGATTTGATTCGAATAGACGAACCCTCGGTTTCCCAGGCGATGCCCATTTTTCCGAATGCGATTTTCGTCATCCGTTGATATTGAGGAGCCGCATCGATGATTTCCAGCTCACCCCTCGTCACGGCTGCAAGGCCGATGAAAGAACCCACCTCCATGTAATCCGGTCCGATAGAATACTCCGTGCCTCTGAGACTTTCGACACCTTCGATCTGGAGAATATTGGAGCCGATTCCCGTTATCTTCGCTCCCATCGTGTTGAGCATTCGGCAGAGGTCCTGTACATGGGGCTCCGAAGCAGCGTTCTCGATAACTGTCTTGCCCTCTGCAAGGGCGGCAACCATTATTGCGTTTTCTGTAGCCGTCACCGAGGTTTCGTCTAAAAAGATTTTACTTCCAAGAAGCTTATTCGCCTGGATATTGAAGCTCCCATCTATTTCAATGCGGGCGCCGAATTCCTTCATGGCCAAAAAATGGGTGTCCATCGGTCGTTGACCGATTAGATCGCCTCCCGGCGGCGGCAAAACCACTCGGCCGCAGCGTGCCAGGAGCGGGCCCATAAAAAGAATAGAGGCGCGTATCTTCTTGGCCGGATCCAAAGGAATTTCGCAGCTATTGATGTTGCCTGTGACGATCGTATATTCGTGTTCTCCGGTCTTATCTACACTGGAGCCGAGATACTCTAAAATCTCCGTCATGACGCCCACATCTTCGAGATCCGGAATGTTTTTGAGTACAACGGGTTCATCTGTCAGCAGGGATGCAGCCAGGCAGGGAAGAGCCGCGTTTTTGTTTCCGCTAGGCCTTATTTTGCCCGAGACGGGATAGCTACCCTCGATAATGTACTTATACATGCTCTTTTTAGACCTTACTGTATCTTAAAAAAGAACTGGCGTTTCAGGAAGGGGTTCCTTTGCATATAGAGTGGAACCTCAGATACTATGGAGATGCCCTGGGAATCCAAGATCCTGAAGGTCATTCGGAAGAAAGATCCCCGGTCGTCTCTTGCGATGAAGGGGTTTTCCAGAAACTCCGGAAAAACGAACTCCTGAATCTCCCGAAGAATGTCATCGGCAGAGCGCTCTCTGGTATCATAGAAATCAGCCAGCCCGAATCCTCTGAGGATTATTTGAGCAGCGGACATACCACGTGCCTGATACCTCTGAACCTCTTCCGGCAAAAAAGCATGGGCGAGTAGATGCCTCCAGTCCTTGTCCAGAAAGTACTGCTTCGTGCTGCTCAGAAAGGCTTTCAGAGATCGAACGATATTCGCGGTGGCGTACTCCGAAAACTGCCGTCCGTCCCACCGATACCAGGTGAGAAAAGTTTCGAGCCCTATTCCCTCTTCTGAGCCCTTCTCCTGAACTACCACATCCATACTGCCATTGCGGTCTATATCTTCGATGAGAATCTTGCTGGAAAAGGTCTCATTCAGACTCAAACGAGATATCGGAAGGATCGATTCGCCGTTAAAGGCAAGCCATTCCTGCTCCACACCTTCCTGGGTTTGGAATTTCACGACGATCACGAAGGGCACCGATTTGCCAGGAATTATGTGAATCTTGGCCATGCCTCCGTAGACAACCCGGGATCCGAGAGAAATGGTTTTCGCCAAAACGGGCCCTGTCTCTTCCATCTGGAACAGATAGAGGTAAAAGGGGAAGGAAAGGTCTTCCTGGCCGAAAAGACTCGAAAAGTCTGAGAACCGATCGGTATCGACATCTTGCTTATCATCCCCTTCTATTTTGACGCAAGGAACAAGTATTTCCGGTGTACCATCTAAGTTGAGATCTTCCAGTCGAATAAGAGCCAGCTTGTTGATCGTGACCTGATAGACCGGAGGCTTTATCAGCACCTTCAGGCGTCTTCTGATCTGACCAATGGTTAAATTGGGTATTTGCTTCGGCTCCTCCGCCGGTTTCTCCTCTTTCGTACTGGCGATCTCTTCCTTCTCCGCCGCTGGCTTTTCGGATCCTCTCCGGGCGATTTCTTCTTCGCCTCGAGACTCCTGGGCCGAGGAAACCGCTCCCTCCTCTCCTGCCGTTGACTCGGTGCCGGCGTTCTCAGAACCTGATCGCTCCGCTCGTCGGGAAGCAGAAGTGCTCGAGCAACTCGAAAGGAAAATCGACAAGAGAAGAGATGAGCAAAACACGAGAAGCATCAGAGCCTTCGACATAGGAATTCAGTATACAGTATAATTTATTGGATTTTCCAGTTATTAATTGATTATCCTACAAAGCGAACAAAAAACTATGGAAAAAAGCATCGATTACCGTTAAGATGCCTGAAATTCCAATCCTGTGGCGGCACTCTATGAAAGTTATGAAATTTGGAGGATCCTCTGTTTCTGATGAGCAGCGGATAAAATCCGTCGCTCACATTATTCAAGCGGCGGCGGAGACCGACAAAATAGCCGTTGTACTTTCAGCCATGAAGGGTGTGACCGACGGTCTAATCGAATGTGCCAAACTGGCGGAAACAGCAGACCCGAAGTATAAGGAGCGTCTCAGTGCCATCCGGGAGAGACACCGGCTAGTGATGGAGCGGCTATTTGCTCCTGAAAGAGCGACGGCTCCATCGGAGCAAAACATCGAAGAGGATGCACGACGATCTATGGAAGAAATGCTGGACGAGCTGAGCGATGTCCTGCACGGGGTGGAGCTGCTTCGGGAGTGCTCACCTCACAGCATGGATCTTGTGATGAGCTTCGGAGAACGCCTCAACTGCGTCCTGCTCTCGAGTTATCTCCGGCTCCTGGGAGCGGAGTCTGAAATAGTAGACGCCAGAGACGTTATTGTTGCCAATCGACATCACGGGCAGGTGATCGTTTCGCCCATTACAAACGATAGGATCCGCTCCAGGCTATCCGCGGTTCGCGGAACAGCAGTCATCACCGGTTTTATCGCATCCACTAACGAAGGCATTACGACCACTCTCGGCAGAAACGGATCGGACTACACCGCTTCTCTCGTTGCCGCTGCGATAGAGGCAGATCTTGTTGAAATATGGACCGATGTGGACGGAGTGCTGAGCGCCGATCCCCGTTGTGTCGACGGGGTATTTGTCATATCGGAGCTCAGCTATCAGGAAGCCATGGAGATGTCCTACTTCGGAGCAGAGGTTCTGCACCCCTATACTATGATTCCGGCAGTGGAGCGGAACATTCCCATACGCATCAAGAACACCTTCAATCCCGAGGCCCCGGGAACTCTGATCGTGCCCAAGGCCAATCCGAAAACAGCGCCCATCACGGGAATTGCATCCATCGAACACGTTGCGTTGGTCAATGTAGAAGGAGGTGGTATGATAGGAATACCCGGATTCGCGGCCAGAATTTTTGACTGCCTCGCAAGAATACAGGTGAATATCATCATGATATCCCAGGCCTCCTCGGAGCATAGTATCTGTCTGGTTTTCCCAGAGACCGATGTGGAGAGAGTCAAGGAGGCCCTCTCGGAGGAGCTGAAAGAAGAACTGAGAACAGGGCGAATCCAGGATTTCGAGATCATGCGAAGCCTCGTTATCGTCGCCGTGATCGGAGAGAATATGAGGGGAACCCCAGGCATTTCGGGCCGTCTCTTCAGCGCATTAGGCCGGGAACGGATCAACGTTTTGGCTATAGCCCAGGGATCGAGTGAGACGAATATCTCGTTCGTAATCGATAGGAAAAGCAGAGAGAAAGCGCTGCGTTGCATTCATACGGCCTTTCTAGAAGAACATCACGAGAGGGAGGCATAGACGATGAACTTTAAAAGCACTCGCGGGGGAGGGGGTGAGGTTCCATTTAGATCGGCTGTCTTCGAGGGGCTGGCTCCCGACGGCGGCCTCTACCACCCCACCTCGATACCGGACCTCTCTGACCTCTTTCGATCGCTGTCGCCCGCTTCCGGTTACAATCAAATCGCAGAAGAGGTAACCTTTCACCTTCTCGCTCCCGAAATCGACAGGGAAGCAGCCCGCCGCATTATCGAGTCCTCCTACGATTTTTCCCCTCAGTTGCGCAGGATCGATGATTCACTATTCCTACTCGAACTCTTTCACGGCCCGTCCTACGCCTTCAAGGACTTCGGAGCGGCGTTTCTGGCTTCGTGCATGGAGGAGTTTCTATCGGGCGATAAGGGTGAGGCGATCATCCTCGTTGCGACTTCCGGCGACACGGGAAGCGCGGTGGCGCGCGCCTTTTTGGGAAAGAAAAACATACACGTAGTTATCCTCTACCCCTCCGGCAGGGTGAGCACGCTGCAGGAGAAGCAGCTGACGACTCTCGGTGAGAACATCTCCACCCTCGAGGTGCAAGGGTCCTTTGATGACTGCCAGAAGATGGTCAAAGAGGCTTTTACAGATGCCGAGCTCAACAGCAAACTCATGCTCACATCAGCGAATTCCATCAATCTGGGCCGGCTGATTCCTCAGTCGTTCTATTATATATACGCCTACTCGCAGCTTTCGAAAGAGCTCGAGAAGGGATTGGTCTTTTGTGTACCCAGCGGCAACTTCGGCAACCTGACAGCCGGTGTTTACGCTTGGCAATGGGGCCTGCCCGTCGAGCGGTTTGTCGCCGCGACGAATATCAACGACGTGGTCCCCCAGTATCTTTGGAGCGGAATCTACAAGACCCGCGCTTCGGTCCGCACTCTCTCGAATGCCATGGATGTCGGCAATCCCAGCAACATGGAGAGGCTCATCGCTGTATTTGACGGGGACTGGTCCAAGATGGCCGCGATGCTCCGGGGCGAGGTCATCACCGACGAAGAAACTATCGAAACGATAAAGGGGCTTTGGAAGCGCACCGGCCTGGTCATCGATCCTCACACGGCGGTCGGTTATCTTGCCGCCACCCGATTTCGTGAGAGAAATGACCTACCGGACTGCAAAATCGTGATTCCCGCAACGGCTCACCCCGCCAAGTTTTGCGAAACCGTAGAAGAGGCAACGGGGCAGCAACCTGCGTTGCCTCCGGGACTCCAGGAAGCTCTGGACCGGCCAAAAAGATCAATGCTCGTGGGAAACACTCTGAAAGACCTGAAGGAATTTATCCTAGCCCGATTCGGATAGTCAGAGAAAATCCTTGCAGTAATTATTGATGGAAAAATACATGCCATTGCGTTATTGTCAATAGCAGTGGAGAGAGCATCAGCTAGCAGAGAGAGCATCAGACCAAGGAGCTGCCTCTGCCGGAAGGGCTCAGAAGCTTCAGTGGTGGCGCGTCACTACGACAGCGCCCACGCTGCACCGCGGTCACGTATTTTCGAAAATGCAGTCAAGCTCCTTTCTCTATTGCTCGCGATAAACTTAGCGATTGTATGTACCCCATACGGTGCGTGGGACCTATTCAGGCAAGCGCAAGAGTTCAGCGATGGCGATGTTTGCAACTTTTCTGAAAACGAATTGATCCAGCCTGAGAATTGGGCATCGCTGCAGGAGTACCTTTATAGACAGATATCAATGGGCATCAGTGGTCCATCAACTGCAGACCTGGGTACCATTACGGGTCTTCCTGGGACAGACAAATGGTACGGCGGTGTGCTGGCCCCCAACGGAAAGATCTACGGTATACCCTGGGATTCTGACAGCGTTCTGATCATCGATCCTGTGACGAATACAGCCGACACAACCTCAATAAGCTGCCTCGTAGTCGCGTGGGCAAAATGGCTCGGCGGTGTGCAGGCCCCAA
>CAZLRN010000035.1:0-9267 GCA_964561715.1 uncultured Spirochaetales bacterium | reverse complement strand
CCATTCTTAAAACTCCTGAATAACCTCCCAGCACTCGGGTGGGGGTGGGGTGTGTAAAATGGCTCGGCGGTGTGCTGGCCCCCAACGGAAGAATCTATGGAATCCCCGCTCTATCCACAAGCGTTCTGATCATCGATCCTGTGACGAATACAGCCGACACAACCACTATCAGCGGCCTGGCCGGAGCGGGAGATAAGTGGCTCGGCGGTGTGCTGGCCCCCAACGGAAAGATCTACGGTATACCCTGTGATTCCACGAACGTTCTGATCATCGATCCTGTGACGAACACAGCTGACACAACCTCTATTAGCGGCCTAAGCGGTGCGGCGGATAAATGGTACAGCGGAGTCCTGGCACCCAACGGGAAGATCTACGGTATACCTCGCGATTCCACGAGCGTGTTGATAATCGATCCTGTGACAAACACTGCCGATACGACAACCATCACCGGATTAGCCGGTTTGACAAAATGGTTCGGCGGCATTATGCATCCCAATGGAATGATATACTGTATGCCGCGATCCTCAGCCAGCGTGCTAATCATTGATTCCAAGTCCAACGGTATCTTCTGCGATAACGTCGCCCGCTGCGCTTACTTCAACAAATTTTGAGCACACGATAAGATTCCTTTGCTGATTGTTCCCCCTTCCATTGCTCCTATTCTTGACTCGAGAAGTATCCTTTAGTAGAGTATGCGTGTTAAATGTCGCTGAATCAGCGACATTTAACCAAGCAGTTTCAGAAAGAAACTGCAATAGCCACCAGGAGGTGGCTATTGCAAATGTCACCTGCTTAGCTCAAGCTGGATAGGTATATGATGGACAACTCTGACCAGAAGGCCTATGGAATATGCCTAGGCGCCTCCACAATCAGCGCCGTCGTACTCAAGCGCAAGACCGGTGATAACCTCGGCTACCCTCAAGTCGAGAGAATCGTTTTAAAGGCTCATGAGGGCAACCCCAGAGGTGCCTTCGAAGAAGTCCTCAAGGAGATTGGGCCTGACGGATCCCCTGTCTTGGTAACCGGGCGCAAGTTCAGAAACTTTGTGAAGCTTCCTTCGGTCACCGAGCCCGAAGCCGTTGAGTATGCTCTTCGATACATTGATGCGGCCAAGAGGGATCACTTCGACGCGCTTGTCTCTGCAGGGGGCGAAACCTTTATGGTCTATGCTCTCGATAGGAAGCATCAAATAGCCGGTATCTCCACGGGAAACAAGTGCGCCTCTGGCACCGGGGAGTTCTTCCTACAGCAGATACGGAGGATGAATCTGGAGATCGAAGAAGCCGTCGATCTCGCTTCCCAGGGCAAGCCCTATCCGGTGAGTGGGCGATGCTCAGTTTTCTGTAAGTCCGACTGTACGCACGCTCTGAATAAGGGCGAACCCATTACCAATGTCACCGCCGGTCTCTGCGAGATGATCGCTAAAAAGATCATCGAGATCGTTGACAAGGTACCCCATGATCACATCCTGCTCGTTGGCGGCACCGCTCAGAACAGAGCTGTCCTGAAATTCCTAGGCAGCCATTTAAAAAACGTCGTGGTTCCCCAGGAGGCAGCCTACTTCGAAGCTCTTGGAGCGGCTTTGGCTGCCTTTGACAAGGGAAGACCCCTTCCAGAGAGAGTCTTCAACCCGAATCAGACCAGCTTCTCCTTTCTCTCGCCACTGAGAGATTATGAATCCTCTGTCACCTTTAACACGATCCGTTACGCCAATGCCCGACCTGGAGACCGCTGCCTCATTGGATTGGATGTGGGCTCTACAACCACAAAGGCGATTATTCTGAGGCTCGAAGATCACGCCATTCTGGATTCTGTCTATCTTCGAACAAACGGCAATCCCGTCGAGGCATCGAGAATGTGTTTCAAAACCCTTCTCGACAACCTTAGAGGTATCGAAATCGATCTGATCGGGATCGGGGTTACCGGTTCGGGCCGACAGATTGCCGGCCTCTACGTGCTGACCGAGGGCATCATTAACGAAATCATCGCCCACGCCTCTGCTGCCGTGTTTTTCGACCCCGAGGTCGATACCATATTCGAGATCGGCGGACAGGATGCAAAGTACACCTACATAACCGGGTCGGTTGCATCAGACTATGCTATGAACCAGGCTTGCTCCGCAGGCACCGGATCCTTCCTCGAGGAAGCGGCCTTAGAAACACTGGGCGTGCGCATGGAGGATATCGCTGAGCTGGCGCTCGAGGGGCAATCGCCTCCAAACTTCAACGACCAGTGTGCGGCCTTTATATCCTCAGACATCAAAAACGCCACCCACGAGGGACTCTCCCAAAAGGACATTCTGGCAGGACTCGTTTACTCGATCTGCTTCAACTACATAAACAGGGTCAAGGGAGCGCGGCCAGTAGGCAAGAAGGTCTTTATGCAGGGCGGAGTCTGCTACAATCGGGCGGTGCCTCTGGCTATGGCGGCTGTTTTAGGAAAGCACATTGTGGTGCCTCCCGAACCCGGGTTGATGGGCGCCTTCGGGGTTGCTCTGGAGCTGGAGAAGCGCATAGAGCTGGGCCTCGTCGAGGAAAAGCGCTTTGACTTTAAGGCAATCGTGGAACGCGAAATAGCCTACGGCGAATCCTTTGTCTGTCCCGGCGGCAAGGAGAGGTGCGACCTGAAGTGTCCCATCATCAGGGTTCGCCTCGACGGCAAGGTCTACCCCTTCGGCGGTGCCTGTAACCGCTACTACAATCTCCGGCACAAGAGGGAGGTCGAGGCAGAATCCCGAGACTATGTCAAGATCAGAAACGACCTGATGTTCGGAAAGTACGCCCCAAAGAGGCCGGCAAAGCCCGAAACACCGAAGATTGGACTGAACACCGCCTTCCTCACTCAGAAGCTCTATCCGCTTTACTACAACTTTTTCTCCCTTCTCGGCTGCACCATTGCTACTCCGGACAAACCTGAGCCTTCGGCCGTTAATCGCCTCGTTACCTCGATGTGTTTTCCGGCAGAGGTCTCAATCGCCCTATTCGACAATCTTATCTCCCAGAATCCGGATTACGTCTTTATGCCCTTTGTCAAGGAGCTCTACGTACCTGGAGGAATCGAACGCCTGGATTTCTGCGCCACCTGCGGTTTCAGCAGGGGAGAGGGCTTTGTGCTTCGCCAGGCCTATCACGGCGCAATCTCTGCCGACAGAATTCTCACCCCCACCGTAAACTTCAACGGCGGGTGGGAAAAGGGCGAAAAGGCATTTGTCGCTCTGGCTAAACAGCTGGGATTCCCGCGGCCCAAGGCAAAGCGGGCCTTTGCCGAGGCCGTTCGGCTCCAGTACGCCTTTGACGAGGAATGCCAGGAGATTGGACGTCGGCTTCTCGAAGAGGTGCATGAGGATCCTAATCGGAATCTCATCGTGCTCTTTGGAAGAGCCTACAACGCCTATGCCCCGGAGGCAAATAAGGGCATTCCACAAAAGATACGGAGTCGCAACTACACGGTCATCCCCTTCGACATGATTCCCTATGCGGACGAAAAGCTCGACGAATCCTATGACGAGTATATGCACTGGGAGGCAGGCCAGAGAATCCTCAGAGTCGCTCAGATAGTCAGGAGGGATCCGCAGGCCTTCGGTGTGTTCATCACGAATTTCCTCTGCGCTCCGGATTCTTTTATCGTCTCCTATTTTAGAAAGCTCATGGGATCCAAACCGTCGCTGACCTTAGAGCTGGATGCCCATGCTGCTGATGCCGGGATCAATACCCGTATCGAAGCTTTTCTCGACATCATCCAGAACTACATTAAGGTCCAGCAGGACCGGCAAGTCCAACAGGACTTCAAGGTCCAAAGAATCCAGAACAATACGCCCGAGGAGCCTTCGAAGAGCGCCTACCTCCCAGCCCGGACCGTATACGAACCACAGGGCACGGTCTATATCGATTCTAGGGGAAAACGCTATGCGCTCTCCGATCCCAGCGTCAAGATGCTTATTCCTCCGCTGGGTATCGTGGCCAGCCGGGGGCTGGCAGCGGCCTGCAGAAAGATAGGGATTCGAACCGAGGCGCTGCCCCCTTCGGATTCGGAGGTGCTTCGCTTGGGACGCAGCATCACAACCGGCAAGGAATGCCTTCCGCTAATCGTTTGCATTGGGGCCCTCGCTAAGTATTTGAAGTATTGCCCCGAAGATACGGGGGAGAAGCTACTATACTTTCTTCCAAAGGCCACCGGACACTGCCGCCTAGGCCAGTATCACGTCTACACAAATCTCTACATCAAGGAGAGCAAGCTGGAAGACGTGGCG
Organism: uncultured Spirochaetales bacterium; assembly: GCA_964561715.1. Taxonomy (GTDB): domain Bacteria; phylum Spirochaetota; class Spirochaetia; order SZUA-6; family CAZLRN01; genus CAZLRN01. The sequence continues at coordinate 5,018 of CAZLRN010000035.1, read as the reverse complement.
GTTCTCGATCTTGGAATGGAACAGCGATTCGCAGGACTCGGTCCCTCCTTCGGCATCAATGGGTGGAAAGCCTTCGTCACGGCGGACGTGCTCGAAGACATCGCCTACTCCATCGTCACACTTGCCGTGGATCGAAAGCAGGGACTCGAGGTATTCGACGAGGAGTGCGACCGTATTATGGCCTCTCTCGATGGGACATCCGAGACAGAGTTTTACCCCCAGCTCAAAGCTTCGGCTCAGAGGCTTAAGCGTATCTCCCTCAAGGCCCCATACGAAGAAATCGCCAGAGTAGCTGTGACGGGGGAGTTCTTTGTTCGAAGAGATCCCTTCTCGAACCTGGGATTAGCCAGAAGGCTCGCCGAAAAGGGATTCCTGGTTACCACCGACCCAAGCTCGGGCATCATCTATTACGCCAATTTCATGATCAGAGAAAAAATCGTGGAACCCAAATACACCTTGGCTGGATGGCTTGAGTTTATTATAAGTGAAAAGACCCAGCGATTCGTGGAGAGAAAAATCAAGAGAATCCTCTCGGCGTCTGGGCTGTTCACGCCCGAGCTTTTTGATGTATATGATCTGATAGCGCATTCGGAGTTCGTCATTCCTCGAGATTGTGACGGAGAACAGGGAATGATCACCGGCTTGGCCATGCGAGACTCGTTTACGGAGTACTGCGGAATCGCCAACGTCGGTCCCTTCGGCTGCATGCAGACCCGTTTCGGAGATGCCGTCATCATTCCAAGGATGGACATGAAAGGTAAAAAAGCCTCCTTCGAACATGCGGGGAAGAAGCTGAAGCTCACGGGATTCACCGACGAAGATAAGATTCCCTTTCTCTCGGTCGAATCCGATGGAAATCCATATCCCCAACTGCTCGAAGCCCGATTCGACAGCTTCTGCCTGGAGGCGGAGCGGATCGCAAGGCGACAGGGCAAGAGGCTGGCAAGATAGCGTAGATGGCCGTAGCTAAATCGACAAAGGACCGGAAAAAAACCAATTCCCATCTGACCACCGAGGATTGGGAACGGGCCGCTCTCAAGATTATTGCTAAAAAAGGAGTCAAAGCCCTGGCAGTCGAGCCATTGGCGCGAACCCTGGGGGTATCGAAGGGGAGTTTCTATTGGCACTTTCAGAATCGAAAGGCCTTACTGGAAGCTGCATTGCTGAGGTGGGAACGCGAGGAGTCGGAGGAGTTTATACAGAACCTGGAGGCCATCAAGAATCCCAGGGAGCGATTGAGGCAGCTTATCCTGCAGGTATCAAAGGGCAGATGGAACTGCTCTCTGCACTCGACCCTTTCTGCAGCAGTTAATGACGATACTGTCCGCCCCGTGCTGACACGTGTCACTGGCCGCAGGATCGATTACCTCAAAAAGTGCTATCTCGACCTCGGGCTTTCCGATCGAGCCGCCCAGCACCGAGCTGCCCTGGCCTACACCCTTTATGTCGGATACATCCACCTCAACCGCGAAGCCCCCGGATACGTTCCCGGGAGCAAGGTAACCGACGCCTATCTCTTTCACGTATTACAGACCATGATTCCCAAAGACGGAAACGACCAAGCAGGGGGATGACGACTTGACGCCAAAACCTCCTGATCCTCAAAAAAAATTGTTGACAAGAGAGTCCAGATAGGCTTTAATCATAGCATCATGAAGCTTTCGGTTGGAGTCAAAGCTCTTCTATCCGCGATTGTATGTGTTGTAGTTGTAGTTGTACTCCACTTTGGAGGATTGCCACCGGAGGCATGACGCTATTGGCGTAGAGAATAGCCGTTTTCCTTCGGGGGAACGGCTTTTTTTATATCGAGAGGGAGGTATCACAACAATGGCTATCAGCGGTTCGAGGCTACTAATCGATGCGTTGAAAAAAGAAAAGGTGGATGTGCTCTTCGGCTATCCGGGCGGCACCATCATGCCTTTTTTCGACGAGCTCTTCTCGGAGCCCGACATTCGCGTCATCCTAACCCGTCACGAACAGGGAGCCCTGCATGCGGCGGATGGATACGCCCGATCAACAGGCAAACCAGGGGTTGTCGCCGTAACAAGCGGGCCGGGGGCTACCAACACCGTAACCGGACTGGCCACTGCCAATTTCGACTCGGTTCCCATCGTGTGTATCTCTGCCCAGGTTCCCACTGCTATGATCGGCAACGACGCTTTTCAGGAGGCTGACATCGTCGGAATTTCCCGATCCGTTACCAAACACAACTATCTCGTTCCGACACGAAAGGACCTTGGGCGCATTGTCAAGGAAGCGTTTCATGTGGCAACGAGCGGGAGGCCCGGCCCTGTTGTCGTGGATATTCCCAAAGACGTGCTTGTCGCGAGCGGAGACGGCTACCCCGAAAAGCTGACCATTCGTGGATACAACCCGGTCACGAAAGGCCACTCAGAGCAGATAAAAAAAGCGGTGGCGGCGCTTCACAAGGCAAAGAGGCCTCTCTTCTATGTTGGAGGAGGAATTCAGATTTCCGGCGGCTGTGATGTTTTCAAAAAGATTGCGGAAAAATCGGGAGTGCCCATCGTCTCTTCTCTTCTCGGAATCGGCACGGTGCCCAGCGATCATCCACAATATCTGGGAATGATCGGCATGCACGGAACCTACGCCGCCAATATGGCTGTGACGGAATCCGACCTGCTCTTTGCGATCGGAACCCGCTTCGACGACAGGGCGACCGGCGTACTATCGAAATTTGCGCCCCACGCAAAGATCGTTCACATCGACATCGATCCTGCGGCGATTGCCAGAAACGTGCCGGTGTCAATCCCCGTAGTGGGGGATGCCAAGCTCGTCATGGAGGACATTCTGCCGATCATTCAGCCCATGAAAATCGACCCCTGGATCAATCAGCTCCGCACATGGCAGGAGACTCATCCTCTCAAAGACGTCGAAACCAAGACAAGGCTCTCCCCCACAAAGATCGTCAAGACGATCTCAGAGATTTTTCCGGATGCGATCATCTCGACCGAGGTGGGTCAGAATCAGATGTGGGGGGCTCTCTTCTACAACTACAAAACCCCCAGAACACTGCTGACTTCAGGGGGCCTGGGAACCATGGGATACGGCTTTCCTGCGGCTATAGGGGCGCAGATCGGCAATCCCGACAGGCGGGCCATAGATATCGCAGGTGATGGATCCATCCAGATGAACATTCAGGAGCTGGCCACGGCTTTCACTCACAGGGTTCCGGTTATCGTGGCGATCCTCAACAACGGATACCTCGGCATGGTTCGACAGTGGCAGGAGATGTTCTTCGACCGACGGTACGCCTCCTCCTGCCTGGTCGGAGACGATTCCTGTCCCAAAGGGTGCAGTGAGCCCAACGAGTACTGTCCCGCCTACATACCCGATTTCGTGAAACTGGCGGAATCCTACGGAGCGCTGGGCCTGCGGGTCGCCAAGGAGGAGGAAATCAAGCCTGCCTTGAAGCTCGCAAAACAAACAACAGACAGGCCTGTGCTCATCGATTTTCTCATCGAAAGAGAGGCCAACGTCTTTCCCATGGTCCCGGCCGGAGCCGGTATCAACGAGATGTTGCTGGATGGAGGTGAAAAGGCATGAACGGAAACGGATCGATTCATACCCACACGATTTCACTGCTCGTTGAAAATCATCAGGGTGTCTTGGCTCGCATTTCCGGCCTCTTCTCGGGCAGGGGTTACAACCTAGAGAGCCTGACCGTCGGAGTCACGAACGACCCGACCGTCAGCCGCATCACTCTTGTCTGCGCCGGAGACGACGCCGTAATCGAGCAAATCAAGAAGCAGCTGAACAGGCTGATCGACGTGATCAAGGTGAACGATCTCACCGAGGTTCCGTCCGTGAGCCGGGAGCTGGCTCTGGTCAAGGTATCGGCGAAGCACAACCGCCGGGGCGAGATTTTCCAGGTGGCCGATGTGTTCGACGGCCGCGTCATGGACGTCGGCACGGAAAGCATGATTCTCGAGATCACGGGACCTAGCGAGAAGATCGATGATTTTCTGGCCGTTATGCAGGCCTATAGCACTCAGGAGGTGGCCCGAAGCGGACTCATCGCCATGGAGAGGAGCAAAAAGGCCAGGAAGCCGTCTTCGTAAGCTGTCTTTGTAAATCCCCGTCGGACGCCGGCGCCCCCAATAAAGTTTCTGGTGAATATTCAACAAAAAAGAAGTAACTGTTACTATGCCGCTGTCAAAATGCGAATACAAAGAACTAGATTTCTGGTACATTTAGAAGCACACAGGAGCGACTATGAAAGACAAGAGGAACGACAAAGTAGCTAATGTACATATCGAGATCAACGCTAAAAAGTTCTCTCCGCTTAGGCGCATCTGGAGGTACGTCGGCTACGACGAACCCAACTATACCTACACCGACAATGGGCGTGAGTTGTTGGCGAAGCTGGGATCCATGTCGGACGGTCCCTACTTCATCAGGTGTCATTTCCTCCTCTGCACGGGTGATGGAACGGGACGCCCGAAATGGGGATCCACCAACGTGTACACGGAGGATGCCCAGGGCAATCCGGTGTACAGCTGGGACATTATCGACAGGATCTTCGACACATACCGGGATACGGGGTGCGTTCCCTTCGTCGAGATCGGGTTCATGCCGCTGGCCCTCACGACCGCGCCCGAAGGCGTGCCCTACGAGCAGATTCGGAACGCCGGCTGGGGATACCCGCCAAGCGATTATTCCCGATGGGGGGATCTCATTCGGGCTCTGGCACGGCACTGCGTCCAGCGCTACGGGCTGCGCGAGGTGAGCCGCTGGTACTGGGAGCTGTGGAACGAGCCTGACGGACATTACTGGAAGGGAACGATCCCTGAGTACTGTCGCCTCTTCGACTTTACCGAAGCGGCCCTGCATTCTGCGATTCCGCTGGCCAAGCTCAGCGGGCCGGCGGTAACTGGGCCGGGAAAATCCGAAGCGGGAGAGTTCCTGCGCGCCTTTCTCGCCCACTGTACAGAAGGGGAAAACGCGGTCAGCGGAGGCAAAGGCACCCGTCTCGATTTCATCACGTTCCATACAAAGGG
>CAZLRN010000034.1:0-17455 GCA_964561715.1 uncultured Spirochaetales bacterium | reverse complement strand
GCCCAATCTCGAGTATTCGGCGATTTCTTTCACCCGGCGACGCACAGCCATGCGTGTTCCCCTGACGTTATCGTATGCCTCTTTCTCTGTAACGGTCGCCGGGTGATAGATTGCTCGCGTTTCTTCTTGCCCATATCTTTGAACCGTACGCTCGACTAACTCCGGAGCACTCCGCATAGGACAGAAATCGGGGAGCCCTTCGACTCTGAGGTTTGCCCGTGGGCTTTTATTGCAGAAAGGTCCCGGACATTTAGCACACTGGGGAGCCAAATGGATATCGATGCCTTGATTCTTCATTATTTTGGTTGTTCCTTTTTTGTGACTTTGGCATAAGGAGCTTATACGATACCATATCGACGGATTTTCAGATACCCGTCTAGTTCGGATAGGGATTGACCCTACTCCCCCTCGTCGATCATCAAGTCGCTAAAGAGATCTTCCGCGTACTCCGGACAGATTGCATGCCTGATCGAAGCCTTGCACGATGCAAGAGCGGCAAGCATTCTAGATGAGTGCTGAAGTTTCCTCCCTCGTGGGTGTCATTCCTCCAGCGACTCGATTACCGAAAGCAGACGCCGCCCCGCACGGCCCCTATGCGAAATAGTATCTTTGACGCTCTCCTCGAGTTGGGCTACGGTCATGCCTCTCTCCGGAACAAAGAATACGGGATCATAGCCAAACCCCCCTTCCCCAGCCGGCTTCTCTGTGATGTGTCCTTGCAGGGTCTCTTGGGCCGTGAAAAACCGATAGTCATCCAGGACCAACACCATGGAACAGACAAAATAGGCCTGCCGATCCTCGATATCCCTCATGCGTTCGAGAAGGTAGTGATACCGATCGGCATCACCGAAACTCTCCGCTTGCCCCGCAGGGCCGTATCGGGCTGATAGGATTCCAGGCTCTCCTCCAAGAGCAGGCACACAGAGGCCCGAGTCGTCCGAGAGAACGGGCCGGGAGGCCTGGGCATAAAGGGCCTTGGCTTTCCCCAGGGCGTTTTCGAGAAAGCTGCTTCCCTTCTCCTCGAATCTGAAGGGCAGCTGCAGATCCTTGGGCAAGAGGATCTCGTGACCCTCAAAGATTCTCTGAAACTCCTTCCACTTGTCCATGTTGTTCGTGGCCAGTAGCAAATCCATACCCTTGAGAATACTCGATCATTCTCTCTGCATAAAGGGTCTTCAGTTTTCTGTTGATCCAGTAGATACCGGTGTCAACGGTCCCTTTCGGAACTCCGAGTTCCCTGGCGATGCTCGAATGAGAGGGAGAGAGAGGCACGCGAGAGATCTCGAACTCCGTTTTCCGGAGGATCCTTCTTAATCTGCGAATCTGCCGGTCGAGCTTCTCTCGCCGATCTGCATCGGTTTCGCCTTTGAGCTCCCTCTCTCGGAGAAGGCAACACGAAAAGGCCTGGTTTCGCCTTTTTTTGAGCCGCTGCAAACGATCCTCTCTCATTTGCAGCGTTTCCCGAAGATGCCTTATCCTTTGTGAGAGCCAATCGCAATCGTAGGCGGTCTTACGGGAAAACAATTCGATTTCAGATTCGTCTATCTCCCTCACATGCCTTAGGAAGAGAAAGAGAAGGCGTTTCCTCGACGTGGCGTCCATCTCCGTACCGTTCCAAACCTGACTCAGAATAAAGCTCCAATCGACTACAAAACCGGGATCCGATGTCGCCGCCACCTCCGATAGCTCCCAGAAATCTGGAGATGTGCTGGCCTGCCACAGCTTCTTTTTCTTTTTTTCTGATCTGAAATAGGACTTGAGATTCCAAAAGAGAGTGGCATTAAGGTAATGTTCGAAAGGCACACCCTGGTCCTTGAAGTTGACCAGAAGGCGTTTGAGGCGCGGCAGGAAGTAGAGATAGAACTCGCCTGCATCGTCCTCACTCGATCTTCTTCGCCTAGACGGATAGCGATAGATCCTTTCGGAGAGCTCCGCAAGAATCGAATCTAGCCCCTGTCTTGTTTTCTGATATGCCAACACCCGCTCCTTGAGAGAGGAACCACCATGTCCGCCTAAACGCTCCTCTGCACACTCAATATCCCCTTCACCGACTCGTAACGAACAACTCATTTTTCGCCTCCGCATACCCAGGTCGTATAGCAAAGGCTGTACCAAAATGAGGTCCCCGATTCTGCCTGCAAGCCCGCTTGTTTACATTGATTTACATTTCTTAACTGTTTCTTAAATCGTCATCCTCCGCTTTACCGTTTGTGAGAGACCACGTATAGTGGCGTGATAACCGAACGTTCGGTAACATTTATGCTCAGCCGTAACGATAGAAAACGCGAAGATATCATCTCGACAGCCCTGAAGGAATGGGGAAAATCCCACTTCCGTAAGACCAGCCTCTCGACACTGGCCAGGGGCATGGGAATAACCAAACCGGCTCTCTACAGGTATTTCAGCAGCAAAGATGATCTCAATCACGCCATTGAAGAACGGGTCAGAGATGAGTATTGCAGGCTGGGGAGGCGTTTTCTCGAAGGATCCCGAGAGCTGAATCTGGAGTCCACATTCCGCCTCTACACGGACACTCATCTCCGCTACTTCTGCGAGCACCCCGATATGTTCTACTACTTCGTAATCAGCGCTCTAAAAGAGCCGTTTCTCAACCACGCCGAGGTGAAGGACATCCACAGCCGCGAGATTCACAGGATCGGAAGACTTATCGAAGGCTCAACGCTTGGGTGGGGATACGGCGATTCGGCCAGGATCCTTCGTTACGCCTTTTCTACCTGCTCCTTCTGGCTTCACGCCTTCCTCCATCTTCGCAATGGATTCAGCGCCAAGGGTATGCTTTCAAGCTATCACTCTCCCCTCTCGAATGAACAGCAGGCCATGATCATCCGCGATGCCTCGGACGCTGTTCTCCGAGGGCTCGGCGGGAAGGATTTCCGGGACGACCTCCCCTTTGAATCCATGGAAAGCCAATGTCGCGTTTCGGCCGAAGAGATGCCCGAAAAAAACAGGATCTTTGAATCAATTTCAGAGGTCGTGGCGGAAGAAGGCCTGGGAAAAACCACCCTGGAAAAAATCGCTCAGAAAGCCGGCATGACCAAGAGCAGCCTCTACTTCTATTTCCGAAACAAGGATGACATGCTGGGGAGCATGCTTAATCGGGAGAGAGATCGTATCGATACAATATTCGAGCAGCGCGCACGTCTGTATAAGAGCACAGAGGAAAAGATCTACAGCAGATTTCTAGTGACCGCTTCGTACCACATCAACAACGCAACTCTGATGACCGCCTTCAGTTGGTTCCACTACCAGGGCATTGTGGTCCATCTTCAGCCTCCCTCGAAGCAGACACTGGAAAAAAGCACAGCGTTTTTGCAAGAGGCGATCACCTCTGGAAGGCTCCGGGGTTTCTCTCTCGAGCCCTTTCACATCCTGTTCTATATAAACTCGCTCATCCTCAACGAGATATTCGGTAAAACAAGAAGCAATCCACCCCTGCCCCTAACACTCAAAGATATGCGAAGGGCTTTTCGCTATTTTTCCCGTGGTGTACTCTGGGCAACAAACCAAGAGGAGTAATAGATGAAATTGACACTGATCAGCCTGGTTCTACTGTGCACCTTCAACGCCCTCTTCGCGCAAGTCCTGGTGCTGAATGTCGACCAGGCGGTGGAAAAGGCACTGGCCAACAATCTGGATCTCAAATCAGAAAAATTGAACCTCCAGATCAAGAAGCGCGCCAAGGACACCTTTTGGAACGTCTTCCTGCCGACCACGACGGCCAGTGCCTCTCTCTACCGCTCTAACGAAGAGCCAAAGGGATTCTCCATACCTGGAGTGTTCGAAGAACCCGCACCTCCCCGCTGGGAGGTTTCGTTCAGCTTAAACGCCACCCTGACTCTCACCTCCCAGCTCTATTTCGGGATCAAAAAGACCTTTCTCGATTACGATGAAGGGCTGATCAGCCTCGAAACGGCACAGAAGCAACTTGCCCTGGACGTGCGGAAGGCCTTCTACAATCTGATTCTCCTCCAGGAGAATATGAAGCTCATGCGACAGAACATCGAAACCGCCGGACGCCGTTACGAGCAGGCACGGATCAACTACGAGAACGGCTTGGTGTCGGAGTATGACATGCTCAGCGCTCAGGTCGCCCTGGAGAATTTGAAACCCAGCCTGAAAGATATGGAGATCGGATACGAAAGCGCTCTCTCCTCGTTCAAGCAGCTTCTGGGCATAGATCGTAAGACCGAGCTTCAAATCGAGGGCTCCATAAAGGGCGGAACCCCTTCGGATCAGCCAAAGGATGCAGAGGCGCTTATCAGGGGACACGTGGACAACCGCATGGACATTCGCGCCCTTAAGGCGTCCGTCAAAACTCTGGAAAACCTCGAACGGATCACTTTTACTGGCTTCTTCCCAAGCGTAACGCTCAACTACCTTATGGATCCGACCTTTCTGGGTGATCCCTTCGGCGATCCGTGGTTTGCCGATGTGAGCAATGACTGGGAGCAGAGGGCAGGAGGTTTCTCCGTCACTATCAGTGTCTCTCTCGATTCCCTTATCCCCAGTTCCCAATCCCAGATCAAGCTGGCGGACAGCCGGGATGCCGTAAAACAGGCGGCCATAGGCCTTGCCCGGGCCAGGCAGGGGGCGGAAATCGAGATCGAGACACTGATCTCTAGACTGGAAAAATCGATCGAATCGATCGAAACCCTCGAGCTAAACGTCAAGCTGGCCGAACGCGCCTACAACTTGGCCGAAGAGGCGTACAACGCTGGCAGCAGAGAGCTGCTTGAAGTTCAGAATGCCGACCTGGAGCTGAACAAGGCGAGACTGGAGGTACTAAAGGAAGAGTACAATTACACGATTGGGCTGTTGGACCTCGAATATGCCATAAACGCAAAACTCGACAAGGCAGGCAAAATAAAATGAGAAAATGCCGTATCATTTCCTATCTCTTGATTCCTATTTTGATGTTGTCTCTCCTGATGGGGTGCAGCAGAATCCAGGCCGGAAAAAAGGAGAATCCTAAGAACGCCGACGCCCCCGGAAATGCAGCAAAGGTTGATTTCCGCGACGACGTGGGAACCGTTTTTGCTGTGAATACGACAAAGGCGGTGAAGGGCGAGATCCTGGATTATCTCGAGGTCAACGGAGATGTCACGACAAAGACGAGTGTAGATATCTACGCCGACACCGCAGGCAAACTCACAAAGCTCTATATCAGCCTCGGGAGTTATGTGCAAAAGGACCAGGTCATCGCCGAGGTGGACCCATCCAAGCCAGGCATGAAGTTCGTTCCCAGCCCTGTCAAGTCGTCCATCGCGGGGACCATCATCGATATCCCTGTGGACATAGGAGCCACGATCACGCCTGCCATCTCCGTTGCCAGGGTCAGTAAAATGAACCAGCTCGAGATCAGGACCTATATATCGGAACGCTTCATATCGAAGATCAAGCTGGGTCTCGAAGCCCTGCTCCATTTCCAGGCCTATCCGGAGGAGCGTTTCCAAGCCGTCGTGACCGAGCTCAGCCCTGTCGTGGATCCTCAATCGCGAACCATGGAGGTCAAGCTCAGACTTGTCAAAGACGACAGCCGAATCAAGACCGGGATGTTCACAGAGATCAAGATCATAACAGAAAAGAAGCAGGGGATCGTCAAGATACCGGCTGAGTGTCTGGTCAAGCGCTACGGCGGTTTCTATGTTTTTGTCGTGAAAGAATCTCCAGCCGGAAGCGGCCAATCCTATGAAGTAGAACAGAGAAAGGTCACCCCCGGCATAGAGATCGACAGCAAGCTCGAGATCGTCGAGGGGCTGGAGCCCCAAGAGGAGGTGGTCATCCGCGGGCAGACTCTGCTGGAAGACAAGGCCCGGGTCAAGATCATCGAGAGGATCCAACCCTTGAGCGAGACGGATATCGTCGAATAGGAGGTAGAACCATGAGCATCACCCGCACCGTCGTCAATCGACCGACGACCCTACTGATTGTCTTCCTCCTCCTGATCGGCCTTGGGATCTACGCAGCCCTGGATTTGGCAATCGATCTCTTTCCGGAGATCAATCCGCCCGTGCTCTTCGTATTCTGCAACTACTCCGGAGTGGGTCCGGAAGAGGTCGAGACCACCGTTACAAGGCCTTTGGAGGGCGCTCTGACCAACGTCACCAACATCGAAACCATCACATCCACCTCGGGCAAGGGGGGCTGTCAGATCATGCTGGAGTTTACTTGGGGCACCGACATGTCCGAGGCCTCTAACGACGTACGGGACAAGCTCGAATACATCAAACCCTATCTGCCCGAAGACGCCGAATCCCCCCAGATCTTCAAATTCGATCCCTCTATGATTCCTATACTGAATCTCATGGTGGCTGGAAACCGCTCACCCGAGGAGCTTCGCGAGATTGCCGAAGATTTTGTCCAGCCCCGCCTGGAGCAGGTCGAGGGAGTGGCCATGGTTAGCGTGATGGGCGGCAGAGATAAGGCCGTCCGCGTCGAGGTGCCTCAAAACAGACTGGAGGCCTATAGTCTGACTCTGACGCAGATTGCCGCCATGCTCAGCGGCCAGAATATTCAGGTCAGCGCGGGAAGCATTACCGAAGGCAACAGGGACTACCTGATTCTCACATCCGGAGAGTTTCAGGACCTCGATCAGATCAAAAATGCGGTTGTCACCTATAGGGGCGGAGAGAGCAGTTCTCGCACTAGCAGCACTCCTTCGAAGGTCGTAAGGCTAAGGGACATAGCCAATGTCTACGAGGGCTACAAGAAGGAGGAGAATACCGTTTTAGTGAACGGAAAACCCGGAGTCTACATCATCATCCAGAAACAGAGCGGCACAAATTCGGTCAAGACGGCCGACAATGTCCTAAAGAGACTGGAAAAAATCAACCGGGAAATTCCTCTCGGGGTGAGAGTTGAAGTCATCTATGACACGACGAAAATTATCAGAAACTCCCTCAGGCAGGTCTCCTCTACGGCAGCAACGGGCGCCTTTCTGGCGATCGTCATACTGATGTTCTTCCTGCGGAGCCTCAAAAGCACCGTAATCATCGGTCTTTCCATTCCCATCTCTTTCATCATCACCCTGATGCTCATGTATTTCTTCGGACTGACCCTCAACATCATGACCCTGGCCGGTCTGGCATTGGGCGTCGGAATGCTCGTGGACAATTCGATCGTCATACTCGAAAACATCTACCGCTACAGAGAGAAGGGGGCCAAGCTCACCGCCTCGGCCATTTTAGGCAGTCAGGAGATGATCAACGCCATTGTGGCGGCTACGCTTACGACGATCTGCGTTTTTGCCCCCCTTGCGCTCTTCAGAGCGCAGCTGGGCATGATGGGGGAGCTCTTCAGCGGTCTGGCCTTTACCGTGGTGATCTCCCTTTCCTCGTCCCTTCTCATCGCGATCTTTCTGGTTCCTGTGCTTACCAGCAAGTACCTGCCTCTCCGATCGAGGCTTCAGAGACCGCTTCGCGGCATCTGGAGGCTTCTCGACAGCAGCTTGGAGCGGGCTTTCATGGCTCTTGAAAACCTCTACAGGCACATACTGGCCGTTATCCTTCGAAGACGCAAGATTACTGTCCTTGTCATATTTCTTATTTTTGTCGGGAGCCTCTTTCTCATACCTTTCGCCGGTTTCGAGCTCATGCCCGAGCAGGAGGACGACTTCGTGCAGATCGCGGTCGAGCTGCCCATCGGCACGAAGCTGGATGTGACAAAGGCCATGATGCGCCAGCTCGAGCTTCTCATCAAAGAGGAAGTGACAAGCTATAAGGATATCATCAGCAGCAGTGGGGAGAGAAGCTTCATGGGTTTTCTCGGCGCGTCTCAATCACACAAAGGTGAGATGACTGTAACCCTTCCTCCCTATGAGGACAGGATCGAAACATCCACTGTCATCAAACAGAAGCTCAGAGAACACTTCGGGGACTTTCCTTCGGCTATTTTCACCTTTACCCACGGCGGTAGAATCGGTGGGGGCGCCTCCCCTATCGACATCCTCATCAAGTCCAACGACCTCGAGCGAGGCAAGGCGGTGGCTGAGCAGATCCTGGCGATTCTGGAGGAGGACTTTGCCGAAATCACAGAGCCCGATATTGATCGCAAAGAAGGCCTCCCTCAGATCGAAATCTCCATCGACCGCGACAAGGCCTATTCTCTCGGCTTGAATGTGCATGATATCGGCCAGGAGATCCGGGCCAACATCGATGGGATCGTTTCCTCCAAGTACCGTGTTGACGGGAACGAGTACGACATCCTGGTCATTCTCGATGAGCGAGACCGTGACGCCCTTCCTGATCTGCAGAAGGTCTTCTGCCTCAACAATCAGAACATGCGCATTCCGCTCTCGAGCTTCGCCTATCTGGAACGGACTACCGGTCCGGTGGACATCAAGAGGGAGGACCAGACCAGAGTCATTCACATTGCGGGCGGCTTGGCTCCAGGAGCGAAGCTTAACGAAGTGGAGCTTGCCATCCAAAAGAAAATCGGAGAGGAGATCCCCTCCGAAGAGGACATGGTCATCACCTTCAGCGGCGACTGGGCGGATTTCATGAAGTATGGCAACAAGTTTATCATGATCATCATTGTCTCTCTCTGCCTCGTCTTCGGAATCATGGCTGCTCAGTTCGAGTCCTTTCTGGATCCCTTCATCATATTCTTTACGATTCCTCTAACTCTGATCGGAGTCATCGTCCTCTATGTCGCAACGGGAGAGACATTCAGCCTCTTTACGGCTGTGGGCCTGGTAATGCTGGGGGGCATCGCGGTCAACAACGGTATCGTCCTCGTGGATTATACAAACCTGATGCGCAAGCGGGGTATGGGCATTATCGACGCCTGTATCGAAGCTGGAGGAAATCGTCTCAGGCCGATACTGATGACCACTCTGACCACCGTTTTGGGACTCATTCCTATGTCTTTCTTCCCAGGCGAGGGAGCCGAGCTCGTTCAGCCTATTGGAAAGACCGTTGTCGGCGGCTTGACGGTCAGCGCTTTGCTGACTCTTTTTCTGATTCCGGTCATCTATGCCATGCTAAACACGTTCGGCGAGAGACGAAGGGAGCGCAAGAGGGAGAGACGTATCAAGCGAATGGAAGATAGACGCATCGAGGGAGAGACGGCATGAAGCGAATAGAGATAATCGCCAATCGATCTATCGAAGAGGATATGTTCGATCTCTTTCGGAGAAAGGGAATCGTCAAGCATTACACACGCATCCCCGAGGTCTACGGCGTGGGCAGCAAGGGACCCCGCATGGGGGATCACATCTGGCCAGAGTCCAACTTCATGCTTATTGTGTACTGCGATGAGCAGGAGGCCGAGGCCATCAAAGAGGCTGTCTCGGAGCTCAAAGAGTTCTTCAAGGACGAGGGAATCAAGCTCTTTGAAATTTAGAGAGGGACCGCAAAGCAACTTCAGATCGCGAAACGCTTTCCCAGTTTTTCCAGGATATCTCTTCTGACTTCGTCGATGCTCCCCGAAACCGTATATCCGGCAGCCAGGGTATGGCCGCCGCCGCCGAAGGACTGAGCCAATTTTGCCACATCTACTTTGCCATTGGATCTCAATCCTACGTCACATTCGCAGTCATTCTCCTGTTTTATAAAAACAACAACCTCGTTGCGCTTAACGGACTGAAGATGTTTGTAGAGATCGTCTGAGCCTCGGAGTGATATCCCTTCGCCCCGCCCGTCACCACGACCCTGCCACGTCACGAGCACTTTGCCATCGGCGTAGGATTCGGTTCGGTCGAGAAGCTTCGCCAGGAGTTTGAACTGAGCCAGCTCTCTCCCGCTGTAGATGCTCTGATAGACCCTTCTTAAAGATGCCCCGTATTCCATGAGCTGGGTTACCCTACCGAGAAAGCGGGACCCCTCATCGCTTAAGTGACGGAAGAACCCTGTATCGGTGCAGAATCCAAAGAGCAATAGCTCAGCTTCTCTGTGAGTCGGAACGTCCCCAATGGTTTGCATAAGATCGAAGATGAGCAATGTCGTAGAAGGGAACGAGGGATCGATAACGTTCACCTGGCCATAGTTGCCCGCTGATGCATGGTGGTCAATAACCAGGCACGGAAGGCTTTCTAGGGTTTCATCTCTGATTCTCGTTCGCTCAGGTTCAGAGCAGTCGACGAGGATGCGAGCGGTATTTCCGCTCTTCGCTACCCGACTGACAGTGCCTTTAAAACGAGCGCGAAAGGGCGTGACTTCAGGCCTATCAAAGGGCCCGGCAGAAACAACAACGACTTTCTTGGCCTTGCGTTTGAGCCAGCTAGACAAAACCAACTGCGAACCAACGCAGTCTCCATCCGGCTCATGGTGTCCTATAATAATAAATCGCTGAAATTGATCGAGAAAATCTTTTGCCAGGCGCTGTCCGGTTCTCAAAAAAGACCCCTCTACAACATGTCAAACTCCAAAGAACAGCCGTTTTTTCTTTTTTGCTCTATCTCCTCAGTCAGCTGGGCAACTCATTCGCCTCTATGCATTTGCCCAAGCAATGTTATTATCTGTGAGAAAACCGCATTAGCCGTTGCACGCCCTTATAGTCGAGCAATGGCCCGAACCGGGGCATTGTTCTTAAAAAAAGCCATCCCTTCCTGCATAGCTGCTATCCAGGAATGGATAGCTTTAGAAACATGATTGACAGATCAGAACCTGAAGTTAGGCTCCTCGATTTCGAATTTATCCTTCACTTCAGCAACAGAAGCCTCAAGAGCTCCCCAGGATTCATGCATCATGTTCTCTTTGAGAAAGAGCTTGATGTAGGAAAACTTTCCTTCCTCCCATACAACGGTGAAATAGGGGTACTCCTGCTCGTTTCCCCAGATGATTTTTCCCTTGTTTCTCTGCCCGTAGAACCAGCTTATCGGTGCGTAGAAAGAGGAGATCTCCATATTTTGGGTTAGAAAAAAAATCTTGTAGCCCAGCTTATGACTGAGGATCTTCAGTATCGGTACGGATTTAACAAATACGTCCTTCTGCTGCTGGCTGAAAAGCAGCACAGAGGAAAATAAAAGGACAAAAATGACAATCAGGAATACGATCCGCTTCATTTCGGGGTCTCCTCCCTAAAGAGTATAGCAGCTTAGAGGCTCAAAATTCAAGTAAATTTTAGATACGCCCGCTATCGCTGCCGGTTCCCTGAATCGGACTTTCACCGCAGTTTCGAAGCGCGGCTTCAGAAACTTGCACCTTCGGTGCTTTGGTAAAAGACCACCGCTTCGGCGGCGGTGCGGGCTCAGCCGCCCACCCGAAGCGATGGCTTTTACAACCTCCGTTCGAGGTAGCATCTTATCAGCGTATTTGTCGAGCTGTCATGCGATAGCGTCCCTTTCCCATCGCGCATTAGAGTAGAATCGGTTTTTTTCTCTCCTTCCTCAAGCTCGGAAAGAATCCTTTTTGCCAGCTCTTTGCCCAGCTCCACCCCCCACTGATCGAAGCTGTTGATATTCCAAATTACCCCCTGTACGAATATCTTGTGTTCATAGAGCGCTATAAGGGCGCCCAAGGTTCTCGGCGTCAGCTTTCGAAAGACGATCGAGTTGGTAGGGCGGTTTCCTTTGAACACTTTGTGCGGCCTCAAAGCCTCGAGACGGCTCCCCTCGACCCCCTGCGCCAGAAGCTCCGCCTCAGCCTCCTCACGGGTCTTCCCCCTCATCAGTGCTTCGGTTTGAGCCAGAAAATTGGCAAAGAGCTTGCGATGATGATCTCCGATTGGATTATGAGATTCCAGGGGCGCCAGGAAATCGCATGGAATGATTTTAGTTCCCTGATGGACCAATTGATAGAAGGCGTGTTGTCCATTCGTTCCGGGCTCTCCCCAGATGATAGGTCCCGTCTCGTAGTCCACATCGTTTCCCTGGCGGTCGACAGATTTGCCATTGGATTCCATGTCTCCCTGTTGAAAGTATGCGGCGAAGCGGTGCAGATACTGATCATAGGGGAGAATGGCATGGGAGGAAATCTTGAAGAAATTGTTGTACCAGATCCCTATCAGAGCCATTGTGAGCGGCAGATTCTCCTCTGCCGAGGCTGTCTTGAAATGGCGATCCATTTCGTGAGCCCCGGATAGAAACTGCTCGAATTGATCGAATCCGATAGCAAGCACAATGGAAAGGCCTATAGCCGACCAGCAGGAATAGCGACCCCCCACCCAATCCCAGAACTCGAACATATTTTCAGTATCGATTCCAAAGGCCTTAACCTCATCGCTGTTCGTCGAAACTGCCACAAAGTGGCGAGCCACCGCTTCTTTTCTGCCTCCGTATCGGTCGAGAAGGGCGTCTCTGGCGCTTTCTGCGTTAGTCATGGTCTCCAGTGTCGTGAAGGTCTTGGAGGCAACAATGAAGAGAGTCTCCTCGAGCTCGATTTTTTTCAAAGTCTCCGCCAGGTGGGTGCCGTCGATGTTGGAAACAAAATATGGTTTCGGACCGTCAACGTAGGGCAAGAGGGCCTCGGTCACCATGTAGGGCCCTAAATCCGAACCCCCTATGCCAATGTTCACGACGTAGCGAATTGGTTTTCCGCTAAAGCCCCTCCATTCGCCGGATCTCACCTTTTCGCTAAAAGAGCGCATCCTCTCCAGCACGCGATTGACATCAGGCATGACGTCTTTGCCGTCGACAAATATGGGATCCCCACTTAGGTTCCGGAGAGCCACATGCAGCACCGCTCGATTCTCTGTGATGTTGATTTTCTCTCCAGCGAACATGGCATCTCTGACCTCGTCCCACTTTGCCTTTTCTGCAAGCGCCCGTAGCAGTCTTAACGTTTCTTCTGAGATGATGTTTTTGCCGAAGTCCATATAAAGACCACATGTCTCCAGCGAGAATGTTTGCCCGCGATTCGGATCAGCTTCGAAAAGCTCTCTCATGTGCCACGAAGAGGCCTCTAGCTGATGGGCTTCGAGCGCTTTCCACTCCCTTGATTCCGTAAGAAGACTCATAACCGATCTTACCCCCAGTTAGAATTTGTATGCAAACTTGCGCAGCAAAGCCTTCCGCTCTTCCTTGTCCTTCTCGTTTTCCACTCCTTTGGGAGCAGACCCATCGATCACACCAACGATCCCATAGCCCTGATCATTTCCGGCTCTTAAAACCTTCAGGGGGTTGGCCGTGGCGCAGAAGATACGGCACACCTCCTGGCAGGCTTTGATCTGATTCAAAACGTTAATGGGAAAGGCGTTTTTGATGACCAGATAGAAGGTGTGTCCCGCTCCAACGGCCTGGGCACAGAGGACAGCTTCATCTACGAGATCGCCATTGTTGCCTTCGGTTCTAATCAGGCAGGGTTCCGAAGCCTCACAGAAGGCCAACCCGTACTCGACACCAGGAACGGATGAAATCAGAATCTCTCCGATATCTTCGACCGTTTTAATGAAATGAGACTGGCCTACAACAATGTTGCAGCCCTCCGACCATTCCAGTTCCACCGCTTCGACTTCCATAGCTCTCTCCTCCTTCTCTCTTCAAGTGGGCAACAAAGGATTCCCGATATAACTTCATGCAAAGCCGGCTAAGACCGCTCAGCCTTGCAGCTTGGCAAAGAGATCGCCGAAGATGGCATCACGATCGAGGTCGTAAGCTACGCGGACAAGATTCTCCGAAGGAGAGAAACTCCAGGTAAAATCGGACGTGAGGAGGGGAGCCGGGTGCAGATGCGAAGAGATCCAATCAGGATGGCACAACCAGGCTATGGTCGCGATATCCCAAATAATTTTCGAAATCGATCCGCGCTCCTGGATATGCTCTCTGGCAATATTGACGAGATAATCGCAGAGCACGTTCTTACCCTTTAGGAAATGCTCCAGCTCCGGTACCGTCGTGTTGAGATGCTCTGCAACGTTTTTGCACGGGATATGCATCAGTGGTACCCCGCAGCTGAAGATCAACTGCGAAGCAAACAGATCCTGCTTGAGATTGAATTCTATGGCAGTATGCCAGTAGTAGGGGTGTCCTCCCAGCCACACCACAACGATTCTTTCACGGATGGAAGGATCGAGGAGAAGCGCAGAAGCGACATTTGTGATCGCCCCGATCGCTACCACGTAGAGAATACCATTTCGATCGGCGTGGGCCCTTTCGACTATATCCCTCGCTGCATCACTCTCAATCGGGAGATCCGGGGCGGAAAGATAGGCTCGTGAGCCTCTCAGTACCGTATCCGGAACTGTCGCTCCTCTCTGAGTCATCAGCTTGAGTATCTTATGGATCTCCTCATAGCTCTTTTCCATCCCGTCTTCAGGTCCGGAGGATCGCTTGTTGTGAAAGGGAGCGGCATAGACGGCTTCGAGATCGATGCTCTCTGAGAGAATTGCATAGGCGAGAGCGAACTGATCATCGATCTCGTTGTAGGTATCAGTATCGAGAACAGCCGACACACTTCCAGCAGGCGGAGTCAACCGCTCCGCAACCAATTCCGGGCTCAAAGGCGAAAAGGGAATGTTTTTCATGCACTCACCACGACAAAAAGCGTCTATTTCAGGAGGTCCAAATCGATCTCTGCACAGGCACAGGGCATCTGAATGCCCCAGTTCTCCAGAACCTCAGGGTTGATCTCGCCCATCGTTCCGACGAACTGACCCTTACTAAAGATCCGAGCCGCGCGACCCTCGATAAATCGCCGGTCGCTGGTTTCCTCGAGAGTGTATTCTCTGCCAAGATAGTAAAAAACAGCCGAGATGTGGGAGCTAACTTCATTGAAGCCCGCCTCCCCGCCGGAGTAGAGAAATCCCAGGTAGGTTTGGGTTTTGGATCCGTAGTTGTCCGCTTCATCCTTGAAGGCGACCTTGCCCACCTCAAAGATCATATGAGGATAGACTGCATTGGCTGATACGGATTCAGAGGCCAGCAGATTGGGTAGTATGGATCTTCGAACAATCGTGTAATTTTCAGTCATAGGATTCGATATCTCGATAAATCCTTCGTCGGGCACATTCATCCGCTCGATGTTGTCTCTCCTGGAACCCAGATAGTTGTAAATCATCTCCTGGTAACCCAGCCCAACCATAATCCCTCGAACGTCTCTCGAAAAGATCTCGGTTTCCGAATACCGTCCAATAGTGTACTCCGTAGGCATCACCGGTTCGAAGCTCTCCATTCCACGAGAAATCATGATCTCTTCTACAACATCTACACTGTGAAGAAAGTCGTTTCTGAAAGCCGGGGGCGAAAGTCTCAGGCTATCGCCCTCCTTCGAAACGTCATGCCCGGCCTTCTCGAGCAGCATGAACATCTCGTCCGAATCGAAATCCTCTCCCAAAAGCCCGTTGGCGCTCGCCACGTCCACCGTCTGGGGCTGCTGAAAGTAGAACGGCGTCACACCCTCGCGCCCGTAGGGTGTATCGTAGGGGTAGAGAACTTTGACCGGAAGAATGTCAAAGCCCATGTCGGAGAGATCGCAGGCTGTAATGGATGTGGCCAGCAATAGGGAATCCATGTCCGTTCCGGTCAGTTCGATAAAGACCGAATCATCCCCCAACTTCACGGCACCGATTCTGGCGCTGTTGATAATCGGCGGGAAACTGAGTGTCCCCCCCTCTCTATCGGCAAGGTAGGGAAACAATTCGAAGTTTTCGACGATCCAGCCAAACTCCACTCCTTTGGGATGTTCTGCAAGAATCTCTCTCAGGCTCAGCTCTCTTGCAAACTCCAGAGGAACAAACCGCGTTTCATCCGGGTCTGCGGCCATATACCGAACAGGAAACTTCATGAGTTCCGTCCGATAGACTCCCATTGCAATAGCCTTTCTGCGCTGACCAAAATTCCAGCAAAGCTTCTCCTGGGACTGGATGATATCCTTCAGCAGCGGATCGTCGATGGCTTTTCCCTGAGCCACAAAAGCCGTGATATAGGGACGGATACTTTCGAGAGCGGGATCCACCTCGACAACTCTATCTGAGGTAGCTTTCTGATGGCCGGGCTTCGAAAAAAAATCGTAGCTGTACTTGCGCTTGTTCAGATGGGCTGCCAGCTCTCGTGCAAGACCTGCCGTTGACCACAGATCCGGACGGTTGGTGTCGTTGAGCTCGATCTTGAGCAGGCCCTCCTCGGAATCCCTTTCGTCCAACTCCGCTTTGGCCGAGACGAGAAGATCAACAAGCTCATCCTCGCTCATCTTACTCCCGAGGAGTTCGAAAAAAGATTTCTCATAGACCTCGATCTTGGGCATGCCTATCTCCTTACCCTGAGGCGGACCTGTTCGATGTCCTCCGAAAAAAGATCTCGGATATCGTTCAATCCCATGCTTACCATTGCCATTCGATCGATGCCCAAACCCCAGGCGAGCACGGGTACCGTGATTCCCAGGGGTTGTGTCACCTCTGGCCGAAAAATACCGGATCCGCCCAGCTCGATCCATCCCAGTTCCGGGTGTCTCATATGCACCTCGACCGATGGCTCGGTAAAGGGAAAGTATCCGGGTGTGAATTTGATCTCTTTGGCCTCGGCTACCTCTACGGCAAATATCTTGAGCAGACCCAGGAGGGTTCTGAGATTTACCTCTTCGCCCAAAACGATGCCCTCGGTTTGGTAGAAATCCGCCGCATGGGTTGCGTCGACGGAATCAGGGCGAAAACACCTCACGACGCCGAAGTACTTGCCGGGGATTTTGGCGTGGGGAAGCGTCTTAGCGGAGAGAACCGTTCCCTGACTGCGAAGAATCAATCTTCGTGTGAAATCCCTGTCGAAGCCGTACTGCCAACCTCGGCTTCCGGTCTTCCAGCCATTCTCGTGAGCTGCGGCAACCTGGTCCAGATAGGGTTGAGGTATCTCCTTGGCATGGGCGGGATCCTTCACATAAAATACGTCGTGGATATCTCGCGCCGAATGAAATTGAGGCATGAAGAGGGCGTCGGAGTTCCAAAACTCCGTTTCCAGTAAGGGGCCGTCGAACTCTTCGAATCCAAGCGAGACGAGCTTGTCTTTGAGGCGTTCGAGAAAGGTCACGTAGGGATTCTTCCTTCCCATTAGAACCCTTACCGGAGGTGTCCTGACACTGTACTTTCGAAATCCTCGATTTCTCCATTCACCGCTCTTTAAGAGGTCGGGAGTTACCGTGCCAATTTCATCTCCCGTAATTCCCGCCTTCTCGAGGAGGCCTCTTGCCTTTTTTCCCTCCTGTGTGAACCCGTAGGAAACATCCTCTCTCTCCAGCAGGCGGAATACACCCTTTGCCGAACCGCGCTTCTTGCTCAACGCCGCAGCCGCTTTCCGTTGCCGATCTGTCAGTGCGTTTTGGTCAATCACATTTTCTTCGACGATCAGATCTAAAAGCTCTCGTACCGTTTTGACACTCTCGACCACGACACTATCGGTTTTTCGGGCGCTGGGTTTTAGCGTGACCTTTTTTTCGTGGTCCATGAACAGGGCGCCTTCTTTCGCCAATCCTCCAAAGGCCGAGCCAACTTCTCTGTTTTCCAAATCAAGCTTCTCGGCGATCTCTGGCATTTTAAGCGGCCCCTCCTCCGCGATGAGAGAGAGAAGTCT
>CAZLRN010000033.1:9852-17583 GCA_964561715.1 uncultured Spirochaetales bacterium | reverse complement strand
CAGGACCGCAATTCTGCTGCCGAACTTCCGCGCCACCGTTCCGGTCGCCATACGAGCGAACATCGCTACAAAGCCTCTAACCGTCATCATGAGGCCGATCACCGAAGCCGAAAAGCCCAGCTCCTTGAGAAAGATGGGGTAGAAGATACGCCGGGCTCCTAGAGCGAAGATGATCACGAAGCTCGAAAGGATCCCGATGACGGTCGTGATGCTCACCAGGTCTTTAAGGCGTACCTTCGACGAAGCGGCGGCTTTCGCTTCGTCCGAAACCTGCCTCCCCGAACTGATCAAAAGCGGCAGCATGCAGCCCGTCACGCAGCTCAACACCGCCATGATCATCCAGGGCAGGCGCATGCCTGAGCTATCGATAATTACTCCTGAAATGGTCGGGCCGATCATCTGACCGACTGCGATTGCTACTCCGTACCATCCGAAGTTGGCACTCACGTCTCCGGTGCTGCGCATCGCCCCTATATGTGATTGGATGGAAACGCCAAAAATCGTTCGGAAAAGGTTGAAGATCGTCAATCCCAGGAACAGATTGAAAAGCGACGGAAAGAGATAGAGATAGAGGCAGCAGCCACCCATGGCAAAACTTGCCACCGAAAGGGGAATGCGAGTGCCGTAGCTTCTGATGAAGTATCCCGACGGCACGGCTGCGAAGATTGCTCCCAAGGCGGAGATGCCGACGAGAAGGCCCACCATTCCCGGCGATGCGCCGAGCTCGACTGCTTGAAGGGGGATGAGGGGACCGCTCATGCTCACGACTACGAAGCAGGACATCGCCCCGAGGCACGCGGTGATCAGCTCTCTATGCTGAGCAAGCCTCATCTCATTTCCTCTGTGCGACGCAAAGCCACGCCGGGATGGAGCCCGCCTCCCCAGGGGTGAAAACCGGCTCTTTGAGCAACCTGATTTCGAAGCAGGCCTCCAGGGCTGTTACAAGATCCGTAACAGACCATTGAGGGGGACCGGGGTCCCATGCAACGCGTCCGCTTCGATAGGAGTGCTCCCACCAGCTCATCGGCGACTTCCAATAGAGCTCGCGATTTTGCTCGGATGGGCTTCTTCGGAACTTGCTGCTTTGTCTATCACTAAATCTCTAGAACACCCGGTGAGGTAAATCTCCGAAAGCGTAAGGGATACCATGCCTGGTACAGCAAGAAAATGCAAGCAACCATTGACGCAACGAAGCGCTGCGGATTAGATATAGTATAGCTCGATCGAAAGGTTTCGAGTCCGGTTGATGAATGTAGCGTTGATCAACACCAATCGAATCAAACCCCCTATCGCTCCAATAGGTCTGGACTATGTGGCCGAAGCCCTCTCTGCAGCGTGTCATACAGTGAGTGTGTTGGACCTCTGCTGGTCCGAAGATCAGGAAGAGGCGGTGAAGTCATTTTTCGCTTCCGCCTCTTTTAGCTTGGTCGGATTGTCCTTGAGAAACACCGATGACTGTGCCTTCACCAGTAAGCAATCCTTTCTTGGCGATTTTGCCCAAGCTGTAGCTGCTGTGAGAAAACACACTGATGCTATTCTCGTAATGGGAGGCGCGGGTTTCTCCGTTATGCCCGAATCCGTCTTGAGCCGTACTCAAGGCAATGGCAACCAGAACGGCCCCACCGTCGGCGTCTGGGGAGAGGGTGAGTTTGCCATAGTCGAGCTGGCAAACAGATTAGCCCGGGGAGAGACCTGGAGCAATGTGCCGAACCTGGTCGTTCGGCAGGGCGAATCTTGGGTGCGGAATCTGCCCAGCTTCCCATCTCTTGAGAAGCTCCCGCCCATGACCCGCAGCTGGTTCGACAACCAGCGGTACTTTCGAGAGGGCGGACAGGCTGGAATCGAAACGAAACGGGGCTGCAACAGGGCATGTATTTACTGCGCGGATCCCGTTTCCAAGGGCAATCGGATTCGGCTTCGGCCACCCGATTTGATCGCCAATGAGCTGGAGAACCTGCAAAGCCAGGGCATCGATCACATTCATACCTGCGACAGTGAGTTCAACCTGCCGGAGTCCCACGGGATGGATGTGTGCCGGCAGATCGTCCGACGCCGACTGGGAGATCGCCTGCGCTGGTACGCCTACTGCTCTCCGGCTCCGTTTTCGAGGGAGCTGGCTCAGCTGATGAGACAGGCCGGATGCGTCGGCATCAACTTTGGCGTAGACAGCGGCGATTCTCATATTTTGAATCGACTGGGCCGGAGATACGGACCCGAAGAAATCCTCAGCACGGCACATCTTTGCAGGGAGGTTGGAATTACTGTTATGTTCGATTTACTGGTCGGCGGGCCAGGGGAGAGCGAGCAGAGCATTATCAATTCGATAGAGCTGATAAAGAGGGCAGGTCCCGATCAAACGGGAATCAGCGTAGGATTGAGGATCTATCCGGGCACACCCCTGTGGCAGCAGTTGGGACATCCGGAGGCTGTTGATCCGGCTTTCTATGTCGAACCTCAGCTCGAGTCATCGATCTTTGATATTCTTGACAGGATCATCGGCCATGACCAGAGCTTCTTTTTCTTTGATCCGGCCAGAGCTGACCAGAATTACAACTACAACGCCAATGAAAGGCTGGCCAATGCCATATTAAATGGCAGCCGGGGTGCGTATTGGGATATTTTGAGAAAACTGAACGCAGACTCCTGATCAGGACAATAGATTTCTAGTAGATACCATCGTATGCTTGGCAGAGCGTCTCCTATTTCTCGCTCAGGAACTCTATTATCGTAACAGGGGTTCCTGGACGTCCGTTCACGCCTTCGTAGCGCATAAACTTGCCATCCGGCCTTCTGTGCCAGCAGTCTGCGCCCCAAAAGAGAGCAAGAAAACCTGTAAGGGAGATATGAAAGTGCTCACTTGGAACACTCCCTCCCGCAACTGTCAGAACGGCGCTCTCCTTTCTGGTCAGGGAGAATTCGTAGGCCTTGGCCTCTTCGGGATCGATGGACCAGTATTTCGTCGTATCCCACTCTCCGGCTGCAAACTTTTCAAAGCTCAGCGGGTAGAGCTGAAACCAGGGATCCGGCTTGATTTTCAGCTCCCGCTCGAGTCTCTTGCCTCCCTGCTCCTTTACGAGGAACAGAGTGTTTCCCTTCCTGTACGCGGATATTTTGAGATCGATGCGGTTGTCCGATAGTGTCCAGGAATGGGTCGCGAAAAAGCCGTCCGCCTCCGTCTCTACCCAGTAGACGACCTTGCCGTTGCTTGTGGCAATACCCGATATGCTGTATCCCTGCTGTGACGGTTCGATTCGGTAGGTAACGGTTAGCTCTTCCTCACCGGTGGTTTCTCTGTAGATACGAATCTCCCCGGCGAGATGCATCGCGGATAGTAAGAAGAGGATCAGCGGAAAGACTCTAGCCGAGTTGTTGATTAAGCGTTCTCTCATCGAGATACTCGGGCACTAAAAGATCTTGAGGTCTGAGGTGATCTGAAGAGTGATGATGTACTGCTTGGGAGCGTTCTTGCCCACGATGGGCACCGTATAAGTAATCTCGAGCTCGAGGGGCACGGCCAGCTTGTGAAAAAAGAAAGCCACATTGGGCCTTAAAAAAAGAGCATATTGGTCGGTTTCATCCACGATCTCGCCATCGATTCGGATCGGCGTGCCCATTCCGAAAGCAACGGGAAGGGCAAATCTCATACGTATCCCCTCTTCGATGGGGAATTCGATATGAGGCTCGATCTCGAACTGCACTTCGATACCGTACGCGATCGAGGCCTTTTCGGTAGGGCTGTAAATGGAGGTCTCGTTTCTTTCGAAGTAGTAGCTCAAGCTGTTGGCTAGGTTGATGTAGAAGAGCTTGCTCGCCACGTAGTCGAAACTGAGTCTGCTGCTTAAGCCAAAGGCGCGCCTGGCGTTGTCTATGTGCCATTCTTTGCCGTCCCATGCCTTCTCCAGCTCCTTCTCCGCATCGGCGCCAGGAAGAGGAATGATAATGCCGGGAGACCAGATGAGACGCATATTGTCAGAAGTCAGTACAGGGCTACGTATCCCTATGAGCTCGAGGTTTGCCAGAGCCGTCAGATCTCTGATTCCATTAATGTCTGCGTTCTCGTAGCCTAGGGTAGGAGGAGGATCGACTTGTGCGGCAACAAAATCTGACCACGCCGTCCAGCCAGGATTCCAATCGAGGGTAGCGCTGATCCAATCCGTTATTCCGAGCTCGATTTCGAGTCCTACGTTGAGCCCCGTGACGTCGGGATTGCCCTCATGGTCAATAAAATCAGCATCTGCATCGCCGCTGTCGTGGCTCCAGCTATTCGAGTATCGCCCATCTGTGAAAAAGTAAGAAGTCGCAAGAAGGATGCGCAGTGTTCCTCTAGGCGCAATCAAGGCATCATCTGCTGCCAAATTTGTCGCTCCCAAAAAGAAAACGAGGAGGAGAACGACTTTCGCTATTGGCGCCCGCCACACTGACACGTCGAAATTAGCCTGCTCTTTCATTCGATTTCGGATATATTAAATACTAATAGATGAAAGCCTAACATTCAATTAAAGCTTTGCCTTGCCTAAGGGAGCATTATTGACTTCGACATGGTCGGTCTCTATGCAATTCCGGCTCAATTTCTTGTTATTCTAGCAAATTTTTCCGAAATCGATATGAGCCGGAATTGCTAAATCGTTGGCTGCATGTATAAAATGGACCAGATTGTTTGGGTTGTGGGCGCAGCCAACGATACGTTGGCTGCATGTATAAAATGGACCAGATTGTTTGGGTTGCGGGCGCAGCCAACGATATGATTGTTGTGGTGAAAGATAGAGGTTAGCAAAGATGAGCGAAGAGAGAGCTTTCGTGGCGATTGGCGAAAACATCCACTGCACGCGCGTTTTCAAGGTAGGGGGAAGATATGTGCAAAAGCAGGGAGATAAATATGTCATCGTTTTCGGTGAAAACAGGGATGAGAGCCATCTCTTGATACCCGAGTTGTTCACCCAGAGCGAAGATTGGGAGCTGGGTAAAGTGAAGCACGCTGCAGTGGGGATCTGGCAGGGACAGAACGGGGCTACTGAGAGTGACCGGCAGTCCGGCATAGATTACCTTATCTACATGGCAAGGAGACAGGAAGAGGCCGATGCCAGTTTTGTGGATCTGAATGTCGATGAATACGGAGGAGATATTCAGGAACGCATCGAGGCGATGAAGTGGCTCATCGCAGTTGTGCAGCCTGCGGTTACAATTCCCATGAGCGTCGATTCAGCGAATATCGAAATAATCGATGCGGGGCTTTCTATGTGTGATTCCTCACGGGACAAACCGTTGGTCAACTCCGTCTCCTTGGAGCGCGAAGCCGCTATTGATGTGGCACGAGACGCCGGTGCTCCGGTAGTCGCCACAGCAATGGGTGCGCTTTCCATGCCAGATAGTGCCGAGGAACGCATCGGGAACCTGGAGCAGCTCGTCGGAAAGCTAAGAGCTGTGGGTTTCGAAGACAATACTATCTATCTCGATCCCCTGGTTTTCCCCATTTCTGTAAATCCGGAAAACGGCAACGTTATCCTCGAGTGCATAGGAGCACTTAGATCGAAGTGGGGTGGAGAGATCCACTTCGCGCCTGGGCTGAGTAACATCTCCTTTGGCATGCCTAATCGAAAACTGCTCAATCAGGTTTATTGTTACATCTGCCGCAAGGCAGGACTGGACGGCGGCATCGTTGATCCGCTACAGGTCAGTCGAAAGATTTTGGACGAGATGAATCCCGACGATCAATCATTTCTGCTGGCTCGGGCGGTGCTTACAGGCGAGGATGAGTACGGAATAAACTACATAGCTGCCGCTCGGGAGGGAAGGCTTGGGTAGGTGGATAAGAAAATAGAATCGCGTAATTTGGAGATCGGAGGGATCTCTATTAGGATTCTTGAGAGGCCAAGGTTCTTGTGGTGGCTTTCTACCAGTAGGAAATGGTGTTGAAGTTGCTATCCTTTAGCACCTTCATACCCTTGTCGATATTTTCGACCTTGAAGATGACGATGGCGTTGTTTTCGTTCTTCTCTAGAGATACGTAGAGGTATTCTATATTCACTCCGTTTTTGGCAAAGATATCCATAACCGAGGCAAGCCCCCCCGGTTTATCTGGAACCTCCACACCGAGTACCTCGGTCACCCGGGCCGTGAAGCCCCCGTCCTCCAGTATTTTTAAAGACCTCTCCGTGTTATCGGCTATAAGGCGAAGGATGCCGAAATCAGCCGTATCAGCGATCGTCATGGCTCTGAGATTGATGCCCCCGTCGCCTAAAAGCTTGGTCACCTCTGCCAGCCGCCCCGATTTATTTTCCAAGAAAATCGATATCTGTTTTACTGTCATCCCTAACTCCTTAAATCTCTCGCCTTACAGCTGTCTTTTATCTATAACCCTCTTGGCTTTGCCCATGCTTCTCTCTATGGACTTGGGTTCCACAAGTTTCACACGGGCGCCTATTCCCAGATCGGCTCTGAGTTCCGCTTCGATCTTTTCTCTTATTTTCTCCAGTTCTCTAGTCTCATCGGAGAAGATGCTCTCCTCGACTTCGACCTGGATCTCCACATCGTCGAGGTGCGTCGCGCTTCGGTCAACGACGATCTGATAGTGAGGTTCTGTCTCCTCGATTCGCATCAAAACCTGCTCTATCTGCGAGGGGAAGATGTTTACGCCCCGGATAATAAGCATGTCATCAGTCCTGCCCAGGAGCCGATGCATTCGCACGATCGTTCTGCCGCAGGCGCATTTCTCCCGCATCAGATACGTGATGTCTCTGGTCCTGAAGCGTATGATGGGCGTCCCCTCCTTGGTTAGGGTTGTAAGAACAAGCTCTCCCTTTTCGCCATCTGGGAGGGGATCTCCCGTGGCAGGATCTATGATCTCCGGATAGAAGAGATCTTCGTTGATATGGAGTCCATCTTTGGCTTCGCATTCAGAAGAGACGCCGGGGCCGATAATCTCGGTGAGGCCGTATATATCCAGGGCGCTGAGATTGAGCTTTTTTTCCATCTCCACCCGCATGTTATCGCTCCACGGCTCAGCTCCGAAACACCCGGCTTTCAGGCTCAGGTTCTTGAAATCCACCCCCTCTTCCGCTGCAGCTTCGGCCAGGAAGAGTGAGTACGAAGGCGTGCACGTGAGGATGGTGCTCTTGAAGTCCCTCATCAACATGATCTGCCTCTTTGTGTTTCCAGCCGACGCAGGGATGATGTTTGCTCCTATCCTTCTGGCACCGTAATGCACCCCTAATCCTCCGGTGAACATGCCGTACCCATAGCCGTTCTGTACGACATCGTCCTTAGTCGTACCCGCCATGGCCAGCGTTCGGGCCATGCACTCAGACCATATATCAATATCCTTGGCCGTGTAGGCATCAACGACGGGGGTTCCCGTCGTGCCAGAGGATGTATGCACCTCCTGAAGCTCTGTTTCGTCGACAGCGAGCAAGCCGTATGGATAGGTCTCGCGCATTTCGTCTTTCGTGGTGAAGGGAAGTTTTCTTACGTCCTCCAGGCTTTGAATGTCTGCCGGTTCGACCCCGGCTTCGTCGAATTTCTTCCGGTAGAAAGGAACCTTGGAGTAAACAGTTTCAGCTATCTTTGCCAGGTTTTCGGTTTGTTGTTTTTTGAGAGTTCCGAGGTCTGCTGTTTCGATCGGCTCATTCCAGATCACGGGCTTTCCCCCTTGACTTGTTGATTTTTCCTATTGTATTCGACAATTCCTATTGTATTCGACAATTCCTATTGTATTCGACAATTCCTATTGTATTC
>CAZLRN010000033.1:0-9752 GCA_964561715.1 uncultured Spirochaetales bacterium | reverse complement strand
CAATTCCTATTGTATTCGACAATTCCTATTGTATTCGACAATTCCTATTGTATTCAACAATTCCTATTGTCGCGATGCAAATCCCACCGCTCAAAAACCATGCATGAGTCATGCTCAGTTGCTGTTTCGCACGTCGATGACTCTTTGGGCTTTGCCCTCGGAGAGGGGTAACACACCGGGCTCGTGAAGTTCTACGATCGGGCTGATCGTGATAGAAGCCTTGAGGAGATCCCTTATTTTAATACGAAGTGCGTTGAGGTCTCTCATGTCATCACTGAACATCTCGGGCGTCACTTCCGTTTTGACGGTAATCTTGTCCAAAGCCCCCTGCTTTTCGACAACGATCTGGTAGTTGATGCCCACGTCAGGGTGTTTCATGAGAACCTCTTCTATCTGCGAGGGAAAGACATTCACCCCGTTGATGATGAGCATGTCGTCGGTTCGGCCTTTGATGCGTCCTATTCGTCTGTGAGTCCTGCCGCAGGGGCAGGCTCCGCTCTTGATCACGGAAAGATCTCTTGTTCTGTAGCGCAGAAGGGGCGTTGCGGTACGCTTTAAGGTGGTGAAAATCAGCTCCCCCTCCTGATCCTCTTGCAGAGGCTTGAGAGAATCAGGGTCAATAATCTCCATGATGTAATGGTCTTCCCACACATGCATGCTGTCCTTGTAGACGCACTCGAAGGAGACTCCCGGCCCGTTCATCTCGCTCAGGCCGTAGGAGTTGTACACGTCGATTCCAAAGAGGCTCTCAATCTTTTTTCGGGTGTTCTCAGGGTGAGGCTCGGCTCCTACAAAAGCCCTTTTCAGTGAAAGCTCATCGAGAGAGATGCCCTCCTCTTCGTGTTTCGCGAAGAGGTGCAGCAGATAGCTCGGGGTAGCATGTACGACAGTTGTCTTAAAATCTCGCATCAACCGGAATTGCCGCTTCGTATTGCCCGAGCTCGCCGGTATGACCATCATTCCCACCCGTTCGGCTCCGTAATGCAAGCC
The DNA here is from genome assembly GCA_964561715.1 of uncultured Spirochaetales bacterium. Taxonomy (GTDB): domain Bacteria; phylum Spirochaetota; class Spirochaetia; order SZUA-6; family CAZLRN01; genus CAZLRN01. The sequence goes on along the minus strand of CAZLRN010000033.1, from coordinate 8,762 downwards.
TAAACCACCCGTAAAGAGGCCGTAGGTCATCATATTCTGAAAGACATCGCGGGAATCAGCGCCCGTTGCCATGATGCAACGAGCGGTCAGCTCTGTCCACGCCTCAATATCACCCAGGGTGTGGTAGATGACCGTTGGGATTCCCGTTGTGCCGCTGGATACATGAATTCTCACGACTTCACTCAGATCTGTAGATAATAAGCCGTAGGGATAAGAATCGCGAAGGTCATCCTTTGTGGTGAAGGGGATCTTCTGCAGATCCTCGAGGGATTCGATGTCCCTCTCGGAGGCGATCCCGACTTCTGCGAGGCGCCTTTTATAAAAGGGCGTTTTCAATGCCTGAGATACAGTTCTTTGCAAGTCCTCTAGCTGATCATGCTCGATTTGATCTCGGCTGGCCGTCTCGGTTTTTTTGTTCCAGTAGGTAATGCTCATGACGGATTTTAGGTTCTGAGTTTCGTCTTTCCGAACTTTGCTCCTTCGAGAAAGACCTCGCGGTTTTTTTCCTGAGCTCGGGTGAACTCGCTGTTTAGGGCCTCGAGCCATGATGACTCTTTGACCGGCAAGAATGCGCTGAGTATGCCAAGGAAATAGGTATTGAGAAACATTCGGTCAATTCCGGTTTTCTCGAAGTGGTCGAGAAAGGGCCCGAAACTGGTCCCCTTGGAGGTTAAAAAGTGACGAAGCCGCTTTTCCTCATCAGCATGGAAGCAGACCAGAAAATCGCATTCGCCGGGTTTAATAAGGGGTGAATGGACCTCATCACCGAAACGAAGATGGGATTCCACCGAACCTCCCCGCTGTGCCATTCCATGGACTTCTGATTTTTTCACGTGGTAATTGTCCAGCATCGCCGCTACGCCGCAGATCTCTGAGGCTTTGAGAACGCCCTGGCCGCCGATTCCGCAAAAAAGAATGCTCTTCATGCTATTCCTCTCTACCTGCGGAGACCGGTTGATCTGCCCGGCTGGTGACAAGCCCCTCGAAGGGGCAAACCTCGACACAGAGGTTACATCCGGTGCAGAGTTTTTGATCGATTTCGATGTATCCGCCCTCCAACTCCGTGATAGCCGGACAGTCGATCTTCAAGCAGATTCCGCAGGTCTTGCAGAGATCTTTCTTGTAAACCGGCACCGCACCGATCTCCCTGTCAATGAGCTTGCACGGGCTACGGGCGACGATGACCGAAAGTGTGTCCTCGGAGAGCCGCTTTTCAATGACTTTGTCGAGTTGTCTGTAATCATTGGGATCGATGACATCCACTGTGTCTGCGCCGCAGGCCTTGCAGATCTCCTCCAGTTTAAGCTGTTTTGTCTCTTCATCTCTGATGGTCTTGCCGGTTGCCGGATGGTTCTGCCCGCCCGTCATGGCCGTGGTGCCGTTGTCGAGGATGAAAATAACTCCCTTGACTTTGTTATAAACCGCGTTGATCAATCCTGTTATGCCAGAGTGCACGAAAGTCGAGTCACCTAGAACTCCGACAAATTTTTTGCCCGGAACGGCGCGTCGCAGCCCTTCGTGGACCGTGACTCCGGCGCCCATGCAGATACAGGTGTGCAGATTGGCCATCGGGGGGGTTGCCGCCAGGGTATAGCAGCCGATATCCCCTGTCACGACGACTTTCTGCTTTCTCAAGGCGTTGAAAACCGCCCGGTGGGGGCAGCCGGGGCACAGTACAGGTTTGCGTACCGGCGGCCTGGCCAGATCCTTCGTTTTCCCATCAACGATGTCCGGTATGAGCTCCGGCCTGAGCTCGCCAATGCGATATGAAGGATCTTTGGCTTTGATCGTGTCCCCGAGCTGCAGGGATTTGATGTGATTCTCGAGGAAGGGATCGAGCTCCTCGATGACGTAGACCTCTTTGACGCTCTTTACAAACTTGGCGATTTTCTTGTCGCAGAAGGGATGAACAAAACCCAGTTTGAGGATAGAGGCATCGGGATAACTCTCCTTGATGTAGTGATAGGAGATCCCGCTCGTTATGAATCCCATCTTCGAATCGCCGGACTCGATACGATTGAGGGGCGTTGTTTCTGAAAGCGCTTTGAGCTCCCCAAGCCGCTTTTCGACAAAGATATGACGGTTGTAGGCGTTCTTGGGAATCATGACGTATTTTGGTATATCCGGTTCGAATTCGGTTTGCTCGATTTCGATCCGATCCTCGATCTCCACGTCCTCCTTGGTATGCGAAACCCGGGTTGTAAGACGGACCATAACCGGGGTGTCGTACTGCTCACTGATTTGAAAGGCCTCTTTGACGAATCGATAAGCTTCGGACGGGCTCGACGGCTCGAGGAGGGGCAGTTTGGCGTAGAGACTGACCCAACGTGTGTCCTGTTCATTCTGTGAGGAGTGCATACCCGGGTCGTCGGCCACCACAACCGCGAATCCTCCCTTGATGCCTGTGTAGGAGGAGGTCATCAGTGGGTCCATCGCCACATTCAATCCAACATGTTTACACGCGAAGAGGCTTCTGGCACCTCCGATAGCTGCCCCGAGGGCTACCTCGCAGGCCACCTTCTCGTTCACCGACCATTGAGTATCGACCTCTCGAAAAAGGGAGAGAGCCTCCAGGATCTCGCTTGAGGGGGTTCCGGGATAGGCGCAGGCCACTTTGAGGCCTGCCTCGTAAGCCCCATAGGCCAGGGCTTCGTTTCCTGAAAGCAGCAATCGCTGCTTTTTTGCTTTATCTCTATCGCGCAACGCTTTATACATCTTTATACCGAAGATATTGAGCCGAATTATAGAGGGTTCGAGGCGGAGGGTCAACAAAAGGGAATGCGGCGGAGCGCGGGCGGCCCAAAATACCTGTCGTCCTAAAAAATCCTAAAAAAGTGTTTGATCAATAACATCACTTTCTCTATAATGTCTGCTTAATTTGAAAAGTCAGAATGCCATTTTAGCTGAAAGAGTCCCTGGACTGGCGTTAGAGGGGCGGTCGGGGTCTTGCGGGGATGGCGTTTACCTGCTGATGGCGTTGCCATCTCAAGAATTTAAACGTTCAACTAAACTAAAGGGGTATCTAGTTATGAAATTGAGGAAACTTCTGACCCTAGTGTTACTATGCGTAGTAACAGTATCGCTATCCTATGCTGGTGGAGCTAAGGAGGCGCAGACGGTAAAGGTGGGAGCCATTCTGGCCGTAACCGGCCCCGCATCTTTTCTCGGTGCGCCGGAGTCCAAAACGCTGGAGATGCTCGCAGAAGAGCTCAATGCGAAAGGCGGGGTCAATGGCGTCAAGATCGAGTTGATCATCAAAGATTCGGGAGCCAGCACGGAAAAGGCCATTTCCTTTGCCAAGCAGCTGATCGAAGAGGAACAGGTTTTTGCCATAGTCGGTCCCTCCACCAGCGGGGAGAGCATGCAGATCAAAGACATCTGCGAGGAGGGCAAAACGATCCTTCTCTCATGCGCTGCAGCGGAGACAATCGTTGATCCCGTGGCGAAATACGTGTTCAAGACTCCTCAAAAGGACAGCTATGCAGCGGAGCGTATCTTTCAGACTATGAAGGAGATGGGCATTTCCAAGATCGGCGTCGTCGTGGCCAACACGGGATTCGGCCAAGGAGGTAAGGCCCAGCTCGAAAAATACGCGCCTCAATACGGAATCGAGATCGCCATCGCCGAAACCTATGACAAGGCGGCAACTGACTTGACGGCTGTTTTGACCAAGGTCAAGGCCCAGGGAGTCCAGGCTGTAGTGAACTGGTCCATCGTGCCGGCTCAATCCATCATTCCTAAAAACATGAAACAGCTGGGCATGGATATTCCCCTCTTTCAGAGTCACGGCTTTGGAAACATCAAGTATGTCGAAGCGGCGGGCGAGGCTGCAGAAGGCATCATCTTTCCCTGCGGGCGACTGCTGGTGGCCGACGTGCTCCCATCGGGTAATCCGCAGAAAGAGGTGCTCATGAAGTACAAGAAGGATTACGAATCCAGGTATAATGAGGAAACCAGCACCTTTGGCGGTCACGCCTATGACGCCTTCATTATTCTTGTAGAGGCCATCAAGAAGGCCGGCGCCGACAGAGAAAAGGCGCGGGACGCGATTGAAGGCATTAAGGGACTCCCGGGCACGGGTGGTGTTTTTAGTTTCTCTGCTCAGGATCACAATGGCCTCGGCATCGATTCTTTCGAAATGCTGACCGTCAAGAACGGTAAGTTCGCCCTTTACAAGAAATAATCTTAAGTATACTTTTCCCTTACGAATAGAACATTCGTCGGCGGGAGCATCTGCACAGGAGTGCGGGTGCTCCTGCGGCGGATGTCTCTTCAATTCTCATACACGAATTCTCGATTTATCGCATGGAGCAGTTCGTACAGTATATTTTCTCAGGCGTAACGATGGGAAGTATCTACGCTATCGTTGCCATTGGTTTCAATATCATTTATAACGCCACCGGCATCATTAACTTTTCACAGGGTGAATTCGTTATGCTTGGAGGAATGATCGCCTATTCATTCTGTCACATCATGCCGATTCTTCCGGCGGTGATTTTGGCGGTCGGCATTACAGCCCTCATCGGAGCCTTGATAGAGATGACCTTTATCAGGTGGCTCAAAAGCCCCTCAGTTCTTCGCATGATCGTCATAACGATAGGGCTTTCAATTATCATACGGGAAGCTGCGCTTCATGTGTGGGATGAGCAGGTGAGGGCGCTGCCCTTTTTCACGGGAAGCGAGGTCTCATCGGTGGAGATACTGGGCGCTCATGTTTCGCCGCAGGTCTTCTGGGTATTGGGCAGCGCGGCTTTTATCGTGGCGGGGCTCTACGTCTTTTTTAAATTTACCGTTACTGGTCAATCGATGCGCGCCTGTGCAGACAACCGCAATGCTGCAAGCCTTTGCGGCGTTAACACCCGCAACATTGTCACACTAGCCTTTGTGCTGAGTGCCGCGATCGGCGCTTTAGCCGGATGTGTGGTATCGCCTCTCACTCAGACCCACTACGGCATGGGAACGCCCCTGGCTATCAAGGGATTCATCGTCGCTATCCTCGGCGGTTTGGGAAACAGCATGGCTGCCGTGCTGGCCGGATTACTTCTAGGTCTGATCGAGGCGTTCACGGTGAGTCTGATGCCTATGGCCTACACGGATGTTATTGCTATCGCGATTCTTCTCCTCATTCTTTTCTTCAGACCCGGCGGGCTGTTTGGGAATATCGAAGCCAGCGCTCTGAGGGAATTCTAATGTTCCTGAAGCGCTATTTCCCCCTGCTGGTCCTCATCGTCATCGTTGTCCTGGTCCAGCTGGTGACAACCTTGGCCGGAGTCAAGTACTATCTGACCCAGCTAACAATGTCTGCGTATTATGCGCTGCTGGTTGTGGGACTCTGTCTCCTGTTGGGCTACGCCGGCCAGATCTCCATCGGGCAGGCCGGTTTTTTTGCCATAGGAGGCTATACCGTAGCGTCTCTGACCACGGCCAACCTCATGCAATTTCGGGAGCAGGGATTTGTGGCTCTTCTCGACAAAATGGGCTTGCTCCTTCAAATGCAGAATTCCTACGGCAAGGAGATACTCTACCTATCACCCTGGATTGCCTGTATTACGGCTGTCCTGGTTACGGCGGTGATCGCCTTTCTGATCGGAATCCCCGTGCTCAAGCTCCGGGGTCATTATCTGGCGATGGCAACTCTCGGATTTGGCGCCATCATCTACCGGATCGCGCTGGGTTCCAAGATATTCGGTGGGGCCGACGGATTGACGAATGTTCCCGAGTTCAGCCTCGTACCAGGTATTGCGGTGAGCGGCAAGTTCACAGCCAGGATCCTGAACTACTATATCGCCTGGTGTCTCGTTTCGTTGGCTGTGTTTATTTCCATTAACCTGGTCAACTCGAGAGTGGGCCGGGGGTTAAGATCACTGCACGGCAGCGAGGAGGGAGCCTCCGCAATGGGCGTGGATACCTCCCGATACAAGCTGAACATATTTGTGCTCAGCGCCGTCTTTGCCGCGGTAAGCGGAATTTTTCTCACCCACTACAACGGCGGTATTGGACCCTCCGAAGCCAGTGTCATAAAATCTGTACGCTATGTGGCTGTTGTAGCTGTAGGGGGAATGGCCAACATCTGGGGAACCCTCACTATGGGAGTGATTCTGAATTTTCTATCCCTTCGGGGAGTCTTTGGCACCTACGACGATGCGGTATTCGGAATCATCCTCATTGGGATAATGCTCTTCGCCCCGCAGGGGCTTCTCCGAAAGACACTGCTTCAGGAGATTCGATCGCTCACCGCTCCGCTTCTAAAGAGGAACAGATGAGTGAGCTGCTGAAGGTAACTCGCCTCAATCGATTCTTTGGCGGCCTTCACGCTGTGGCGGAGGTGAGTTTCTCGGTGACACAAGGTGTGATCAAGGCGATCATAGGACCCAACGGAGCCGGCAAGACAACGCTCTTCAATCTGATCTCCGGAAACATGGCGCCCTCGTCTGGTCAAACACACTTTCAGGGTAAGCTAGTAACGGGGCTCAAGGCCCATGAAATTGCCAGACGAGGTCTGGCTCGAACCTTTCAAAACATCAGACTCTGTCCCCACATGACGGTTCTCGAAAACACTATGTTAGGCCGACATACACGGAGCAAGGCCGGTTTTATCGCCGGTATGTTGAACCTTCCCTGGACTTGGAGAGAGGAGTCGGAGATCCGAGAAAAGAGCCTGGAGGTACTGAAGCTGCTTTCCCTCGAAGATCTGTGCGATGTGGAGGCCAGCAGCCTGCCTTTTGGAAGACAGAGAGCTGTGGAGTTTGCCAGAGCCCTAGCGGCTGAGCCAAAGCTTCTGCTTCTCGACGAACCGGCATCAGGCCTCAACCTGCACGAAACCGAGGAACTGGCGGAGCTGATCGTCAAGATACGGAACCTCGACGTGACAGTGCTGCTCGTGGAGCACGACATGTCCCTGGTCATGGATATCAGCGATGAGATCGTCGTACTGAACTACGGCAAGAAGATCGCCGAAGGGACACCTTCTGAGATTCAGAAAGACCAGGAAGTCATAAGCATCTATCTCGGTGAGGACGAAGGTTAGGGAGCTGGAAGATGCTGCGGGTGCGAAGTATTGAATCAGGCTACGGCAAGCTCCGGGTCCTCAAGGGCATCTCACTACATGTGAATGCGGGAGAGATCGTTACAATTATCGGCGCCAACGGAGCCGGCAAAACAACCCTGCTGCATACTATATCGGGATTGATCAAGCCCGAATCCGGCACGATACATTTCGACGAGAAAGAGATAACGTATCGAAGGACCGAACGAATTGTAGCTCTGGGGTGCTCCCTTGTTCCTGAAGGCAGACAGCTCTTTTCCACCATGGCAGTCAAGGAAAATCTGCTTCTGGGAGGATATGTTAGCCGGCGGAGAAACTCCAGGTCGTCGCTCAGTCATGGGCTTGAGGAAATATATGATCTTTTTCCCATTCTCAAAGAGAGGCGGAATCAGCTGGCAGGCACCCTTTCGGGGGGGGAGCAGCAGATGCTGGCCATCGCCCGGTCTCTGATGTCTCAGCCCAGTTTGATCATGATGGATGAGCCGTCGATGGGACTGGCACCGCTTATCGTTCGAAATATTTTTCGGGTCATCGACAGGCTTCGAAGCGAGGGCAAGACGATTCTTCTGGTCGAGCAGAACGCCAAAGTGGCTCTTGGGATAGCGGACCGGGGCTACGTCATGGAGACCGGAAGCATCGTTTTGGAAGGAACAGCTGAAGAGCTTTTGGACAACAAGGACGTTCAGCGAGCCTATCTCGGAAGGGACTACAAGAGGATCAACGACTGATGTTGAGCCGGTTTCTGGATAGGAAGGATGTCCGGAAGAAGAAGGGGAGGCGACGAAATGATCTACAGTAGGGAATACGAAACGATTCTCAGGGAGGATCTCGAGCAGCTGCAGATCGAACGGCTGCAGGCGACTCTCAACAGAGTGTATAGAAACGTGGCCTTCTACAAGCACAGCTTTGACGAGCAGAAAATCGAAGTCGAGAAAATAAAGAGTCTCGAGGATTTGAAATACCTTCCCTTCACCACCAAAGAGGATCTGCAAAAGGGCTATCCCTATGATATGTTCGCCGTTCCCTTAAGAGACGTTGTTCGCATCCATTCCACCTCGGGGACAACCGGAAAACCTATTGTCGTGGGTTACACAAAGAATGATCTCAATATTTGGGCGTCACTTATCGCGCGGATTCTAACTGCCGCGGGGGTGACGAATTCAGATTTTGTGCAGATCGCTTTCAACTACGGCCTTACAACGGCGGCTTTCGGATTTCACTATGGAGCCGAGAAAATCGGGGCGAGTGTTATCCCGTCGTCGATCGAAGATGTGCAACGGCAGCTTATGATCATGCGGGACTACAAGACATCAGCGCTTGTTAGCACCCCGGGCTACGCGCTACACATCGCCTCGACTATTGAAGAGCTTGAAATTCATCCGGATGAGCTTTTTTTGAAGACCGGGCTTTTTGGTGCCGAACCCTGGAGCGAGAACCTGCGCTTAAAGATCGAAGATCACCTACATATAAGAGCCTACGACAACTATGGGTTGAGCGAGGTCCTTGGGCCAGGAGTAGCCTTTGAATGCATGGAACGAAATGGACTCCATGTCAACGAGGATCACTTTATCGTTGAGATCGTGAATCCACAAAGTCTGCAGCCCGTGGGAAAAGGCGAGCGGGGAGAGTTGGTGTTCACGACTATCACCAAACAGGGCTATCCTCTAATCCGATACAGAACGGGAGATATCTCCGCTCTCATCGACGAGACCTGTCC
>CAZLRN010000032.1:8162-17752 GCA_964561715.1 uncultured Spirochaetales bacterium | reverse complement strand
GGCTTTTGCCAAAGCACCGAAGGTGCAAGTTTAGAAGCCGCCAGCGTAGCTGGCAGCTTCTAAACTGCAGTGATAGTATCCTCTCTGTAGCGAGGAAAGCACGATGTACAATCCTTTCAAAGCAGCTCAAGATCAACTCGATTCCGCTGCTTTAAAGCTGGGACTCGATGAATCGGCCAGAGAGTTGTTAAGATGGCCTCAGCGTGAGGTCACGGTGTCTCTTCCAGTGAGGATGGACGATGGCAGGGTAAGAGTATTCCGGGGGTACAGGGTTCAGTATAATTGGGCAAGAGGCCCCACAAAAGGCGGCCTGCGCTGGCATCCCGATGAAACTCTGGACACAATTAGGGCCCTGGCGGCGTGGATGACATGGAAGACCGCAGTCGTCGATCTTCCGCTGGGGGGAGCCAAAGGGGGGATAACCTGCAATCCGAAGGAGCTCTCTCGGACAGAGAGGGAGAGACTGGCCCGTGCCTACATCCGTTCCTTGGGCCGATTTTTCTCCGTTAACCTAGATGTACCGGACCCGGACATTTACACAACGCCAGAGATCATGGGCTGGATGATGGACGAGTATGAAACCATGATCGGTGAACGTCATCCCGGGGTTATCTCGGGCAAACCGAGGGTGCTGGGAGGCTCCTACAATCGTGCCGATGCGGCTGCGAGAGGGGGCATTGTCATGACCCGGGAGGCCGCCAAGATACTGGATCGGAATCTTACAAAGGGTACAATGGCGATACAGGGCTTTGGCAACGTCGGAAAGGCGGCTGCCCGGATTGGCTCTGAGCTGTTGGGCTTGAAGCTGGTTGCCGTTTCCGATTCCTCGGGAGGGGTCTATAACGCCGAGGGTTTGGATCCCCGAGCCCTGATTGGCTACAAGCTGCGGACAGGAAGCCTCGAGGGATTTCCAAAGTCGGAGGCGATCGGAAACGCAGCGCTTCTGGAGCTTGCGGTCACCGTTCTATGTCCCGCTGCATTGGAGAATGCTATCAGCGAAGAGAACGCACCGCGTATTCGGTGTCAGATCCTCTGTGAGCTCGCGGATGGGTGCACAACCTCTGCGGCAGATGCGATTCTCGAAAAGGCGGGAGTTTTTATTCTTCCGGATTTTCTTGTAAATGCGGGAGGCGTCACGGCGAGTTACTTCGAACAGGTCCAAAACACGAATAACTACTATTGGGATGCCGAAGAAATCGAGTACAAGCTGGATCGTGCTATGACTCGGGCCTTCCATTCCGTTTACATTCGCGCGAAGCAGGATAAGATAACGATGAGGGATGCTGCTTATCTCGTTTCTGTAGCACGGGTTGCAGAGGCTTGCAGGATGAGGGGATGGATTTAAAAGGCGACCTCGATATTTTAAAGGCATATAACCTATTCAGAAGGATTAGCAGCTATCCGACTCTCCTGAAAGGTTTCCGCGAGACCTTTCTAGATATTCTCGAGGAAAAGGGTATCACGAGCAGGGAGCGGATTCTACAGGAAGCCCGACAGGGCCTGGAGGGGGATGACCTCGAGCCAACCGAGGGAAGGATCAAGGAGTATCGCGAGGCTCTTATCGATCTCTACTTTGCCACTTATATCGAAAGGCACGATGACTACATCAATCTGGTGCGAAAGAGAGAGCGCGCGCAGAACCTGGTGCGTGTGTTGCACACAAGAAGCTCTTCATCACTGGACATCTATAGAGCCCTGAGGGAGTTCTGCGAGATTCCGAAGGGAGGGGTTTTTATCTCCCGTGACGAAGCGGAAGGAATCAGGGTTAGCCTGATCAACCATTTCATATCCAGCCACCTGGCCTTCATCGGCATCGCCAAAAACCATCTGACCATCAGAGACGTCGATTCTATTCTAGAGAGAACCCTATGGGACAAAAATCGATTCGGGAAGCTGGGGGGAAAGGCCGCCGGCATGATTCTTGCCAAGTTGGTTCTCCTGCCGACCTTGGCACCCCACGATCCGGAGCTCGACAGGCTGTTGACCATCCCGGAGACCTGGTTTCTGGATTCGGAGATCTTTACCTCCTATCTGGAGCGCAACGGGCTCTACTTCACCCAGACCTTCAAATACAAAGAGCGAGAGGAAATTGAGAGCGAGTATTCCTCGGTGGAGGAGCGGTTTCAAAGCGCCCATTTTTCTGATGAGACTCTCGAAATGTTTCGGGAGCTGCTGCGACAGATCGGAGAGCATCCGATTATCGTGCGTTCCTCCAGCCATTTGGAAGACAGTGTCGGGCTGGCCTTCTCGGGCAAATACGAATCAGTCTTTCTGGCGAATCAAGGCTCCCTTGATGAACGACTACAGGCTTTTCTCGTAGGGCTCAAGCGGGTTCTGGCCAGTGTGTACATGACCGATCCGATCCTCTATCGAAGGGCTCATGGTTTGCTGGACTTCAATGAACAGATGGCTGTAATCGTTCAAAAGGTGGTTGGCCGTAGGTTCGGTGACTACTTCTTTCCCTTCGCTGCGGGAGTTCTCTTTTCGTACAATTCCTATCGCTGGAGCCCGAGGATCGAGAGTGAAAAAGGACTCGCAAGAATCGTTTTCGGCTTGGGCACTCGCGCTGTGGATCGAGTAGGCTCCGATTATCCGAGAATGATCCCCCTGTGTCATCCGGAGCTCAGGCCGGAGGCAACCACCGAACAGATCCTGAAATACTCACAGAAACAGGTGGATGTCATAAACCTCAAGGAGAATCGATTCGAGACCGTTGACTTTATGACGCTGGTCGAGAGTGTCGATCATCCCGAACTGATAGATGCGGTTTCGATCATCAAAGACGGAGCGGCCATGGCGCCTCTCCACAGAATGCATGACTTCAAGGATGAGGTCCTCTGCCTCTCCTTTGAACGACTGATCCGCAGTCCTCCCTTTCTCCCACTCGTGCGCAAGATCCTCGATCGCCTCGAAAAGGCGTACGGGAAGCCCGTGGATGTGGAGTTTGCCTGGGACGAAGGCAAGCTGTACCTGCTCCAGTGCCGAACACTTTCGACCCGCAGAGACCTGGACAACATTACTGTCCCTGAAAAGGTCCAGACTCAAGACACACTCTTCCGCGTTCATTCAGGAATCTCGGACAGCGTGGTCAAAAACATCGAGTACGTCATCTACGTCGATCCAAAGGCCTACAATAGTATTGAGAGATACGAGGATAAGGTGAAGATTGTGCGTGTTGTCAACAATCTCAATCATATACTGCACCAAAAGCGATTCGCTCTTCTCGGACCTGGTCGGTGGGGAAGCAACGACGTAAATCTTGGAGTTCCGGTAAAATACGGAGATATAAACAATGCGAGGGTCTTGATCGAAATCGCCATTGCCCATAACGGGATGACTCCCGAGGTATCCTACGGAACTCATTTTTTTCAAGATCTCGTCGAATCGGATATCGCCATCCTACCCATTTTCCCCGACACATCGGATGACTATTTCGACGAGCAGACTCTTCTCAGAGCAGACAACAGGCTCGGTGAGTTGATTCCCGAATATCGCGCTCTCGAAAGTGTTGTGCGCGTGGTATGCATTCCGGACGAAAAGGAGGGAAAGGTTTTAGAGGTGATTCTCGATGGTCGTAGCCAGGATGGTATTGGCTATTTCACGGATCCTGGACGCTGAGGCCGATCTCATTAGAAGAGCGTGAGCTGCTGATCCGTCTCTTTGGGCCTCTGTTTCTTACCGGGGATAATCTCGATCGATTCTAGAGGGAGTTCGGCGAGAAACCGGCTTGGAGCCATCTCCCTCCAGATTCCAAAGATTCTCCGCTTTTTACAGGAAGTGAGGTAAAGCCTGTCTCGGGCCCGGGTCAGAGCAACGTAGAGAAGCCGCCTCTCCTCTTCGAGTGAATTTTCGGCAGAAGCTATGGGGCAAACTCCCTCTTCCACTCCAACTATAAAAATAACCGGAAACTCGAGTCCTTTAGCCGCGTGAAATGTGAGAAGTCTGACCTTTTCCGTTCTGAGGGGCCCTTCGCTTTCGAAAGGACTCAGGGAGATTCGGCGGAGAAAACCCTCTATATCCCGGTCATACTCTTTGGCCATCTGTATCAGAGCTTCGGCTCTCAGCATCGCATCGATTTCCGTAATTTCCGCAGAATCCCAAATTCTCTGTAGTGTGTCGGCAAGCCCCCTGTCCCTCGCATGGGTTGTTACGTCCTCTATGAAGCCGCGCGCCTGCTCAAAGGCGTGAACAGATTGAGGAGTGCCATGTATGGCGGATAGGTTGTTGATCGATACCGATTCTAGCAGCTCGAAGAGGGAAGAATCCGTCTCACTCCACAGGAGTAGCTTTTCTCCAAGGGCCCTATGATCGATATCGGGAAGAGCGTGAGTGAGAAGGGCACTGAGAGCGGATAAATCACGGGGATTGACAACCAGTTTTAAGACTGGAAGGGCGTACGAGAGGGGCGGAACTGATGTGAGAGACCTGTTCTCGCCGAGGGAGAGGGGAATGCCCCGGGATGAGAGAACCGGAACCAGTTCATCTCTTACGGCTCGTGTCCTGGCCAGCACGGCGAAATCGGCAAAAGAGTAGGCCTTCTGGTCTCGATCCTCGAGGCCTTCTATCGAGACATGGCTGGTGCCGCCCATATGCTCCTCAATTGCGCGAGCTACAAATACACCTTCATCAAAGGGGCGATCAAGGCGAGCCAGGGCGATCCGGGAGCCATTGGACCTCAACGCTTTGAGCGGTACCCCACTGCTAAGCGTATTTTGGGAGATCAGGTGTTTGGCCGCCTCGACGATCTCCGGGGTTGAACGGTAGTTTTCATAAAGCGTAATCTCTCGAGGCTCGTAGTCCTCGTTAAATTGGAAGAAGAGCCTGACGTCTGATCCCCGGAATCCGTAAATAGCTTGGTCTGGATCGCCAATAGCCAAGACGCCCCTCTCATACCCATTGTCGCAGGCGAGGTGAGCAAGCAGCTGATACTGGCTCCTATTGATGTCCTGGAATTCGTCGACGGCGATATAGCGGAAGCGATTCCTCACCTCCTTCAGAAATACCGGCTCTTTGGAAAAGAGGCTGTTGAGCTGTGTTATTAGATCGGATATATCGACAGCCCCGATTTCGCCCAGTTTCCTGCGATATCGTCCGATAAGCTCCACAGTATCCGCATCCTGTGAAAGATCCCGATCAGCTGTGCCCTCCATCAGCCTCTGCAACAGGCTTGAGTCGCGGGCAATCGCTCTAGCGCCGGCATCCGGTTTGAGAAGTCTCAGGAGAGCCTCCCGGGCACTTTCGTCATAAACCGCATTGAGCCGAGGGTGGTGTAGACGGAGCAAGTCGAAGCAGAGGGCATGAAATGTCGAAACCGTGACCTCGTTTGCTGAGCTCTGCAGCACGGTTTCGAGTCGATCGGCCATCTCCCGCGCCGCCCTGTTCGTAAAGGTAATGGCCAGGATGTTGCGGGCCGGTACGCCGTATCCCTCGATCAATTTGACGATCCATGAAATCAGGGTCCTGGTTTTTCCGGTCCCGGGACCAGCGGTGATCAACCCGGCTCCACTCGATATCTCCAGAACTCGTTGTTGCTCTGCATTGAGTTGTTCCGTCTCGATAAAGAGCTCCTGGGAAAGCGCTTCGGCCTCGAGCGCCGACGTGCTCTCCTGGATGACATGCGGTTTGATAGGACTTGTATCGAAGAGAGTACCTTGGCCTCTCAGTCTTTCCAGCTCTTCATCTTCGAATATTCGAATAACGCCGAACTGCCCATCGTAGCCTGGCTGAGGGTGAATATTCCCATCCCTCATTCTTTTCACGGCTTCGCATATAAGGCTATCGGTTCCGTTCTGTATTTCCTGCAAGGGGCTTTCGAGCAGAAAGGTGAATTCGCTTCCGAACCTTCCGATAATCTCTCGATAACGTGATACTACAGCTTTCGTTCCCGGAGCAGTAGTCAAGATTTCTGAGAGCATCTCCTGGAGAGGCACAACGTAGTGGAATGCCCCCGCCTCTGGAGGCTTGCGGCTTTCGCTCCGATCGGCAAGTTCAACCACACGGTGTAGGACACCGATCGTGAGCTTTTTGCCGCATATGGGGCATCTTCCGTTTAGCCTTTCTGTCTCTTTCGGATCCATGCAGACTCGGCATTTTCTGTGACCATCGAGATGATATTTGCCTTCTTCCGGATAAAACTCGATCGTGCCCAGATGGCCTCGTCTTGTTTTGAGGGCATCAAACATCCCGTCGTAACTGAAATCTGCTTCAAAAAGGTCGGCCTCTCTTCCCAATTTGGCGGGAGAATGAGCATCCGAGTGAGAGACAAGAGCGTATCGATCGAGGGCGCTGCACATCCAGTTCATGGCTGGATCGGAGGAGAGTCCGGTTTCGAGGGCGAAGATATGGTCGGTCAAATCCTCGAAGCAGTCTTCGATGGCATCGAATCCTGATTTCGATCCAAAGAGGGAGAACCAGGGTGTCCAGATATGGGCCGGAATGAGATAAGCGCTAGAAGATATTTCCAGGATGATTTCCAGCAGATCCTTGGGATCCAATCCGAGAATGGGGCGTCCATCAGATTTGATGTTGCCGATCGTGGAAAGCTTGGCGCTGATTTTTGCTGCCGTCTCGAGGTCAGGGGCAAAGATAAGGCTGTGAACCTTGCGCACCTGCCCGCCTTTTTTGTAGATCGAGCTGATTTCGGAGGAGAGACAGAATCGAACATCAGCGTCCTGGCAAGACAATCCGTCGATGGCCGTGTTTTTCGGCTTGTCCCTCAGCCGGAAAAAACCGTCCTCCTCGGGCACGAGTTTGTCTTTCAACTCCCCGAACCATCCGGGATGAGTGAAATCACCTGTTCCGACGAGATTGATGCCTTTGATTTGCGCCCACTGGTAGAATCCTTCGAGATCCGATTTTTTGCTCGTTGCGATGGAATGGCGAGAGTGCACGTGCAGATCAGCTATGAACCTCATGGCGCCAGCTGTTCGAGGTATCTCTTTATCTGGGGCAGTATCGATCGGTCCGAATCGGCGAGATCGAAGCGATCGATCCCTTCTACTGCGACCCATCTGACCTCTTCGTGTTCATGAAGCGCGATTTCGTCCGATAGAGGAGCTACAGCAAAGCTCAGAAGCCTGTAGTGGTAGGGGCCGTTGTGGAAATCGATCGAACCGATGTAATCTCCGACTCGAACCTCGATCCCCAGCTCCTCCCTGAGCTCCCTCTGGAGGCCTTTTTCAGGCGACTCCCCCTCATCGAGCTTGCCTCCAGGAAACTCCCACTTTCCCCCCTGGCTTCCGCCCGGCTTCCTTTTGGCCAGAAGCAGGTTTCCCTCTTTGATTAGCACGGCGGCTGTAACATGTCTCATCGATCGCTTGCCCTACACAGGTTGGCATCCCTCTTCGAGGAATTGCAAATCCTCCCCCGATAGATATGGGGCCAGAGTTGCGCGAACCGTTTCGTGGTAGCTATTCAGAAAAACTCTCTCTTCGTCAGTCAACAACGAGGGGTCGACGAGCGAGAGGTCGATAGGGCACAGGGTTACGGTTTCAAAGCGATAGAACTCTAAGTCGGCGGTTGTGCGCTCTTCGTCCTGTGTCACATAGACGAGGTTTTCGATCCGAATTCCATAGTCACCTTCAATATAGAATCCAGGTTCGATGGAAAGAAACATGCCTTTTTCCAGCGGAACATCGACTCCCGAGACGTGTGAGAGAGCCTGCGGTCCCTCGTGTACATTGAGATAGGATCCAATCCCATGACCGGTTCCGTGACCGTACTGCAGTCCTCTGTCCCACAGCGGTTTTCTTGCGAGGGTATCCAGTTGTATGCCCTTTGTATCCTTGGGAAAGGAGGCCTGAGCAACTGCTATATGGCCCTTTAAGACCAGAGTAAATCGATCTCTCTGCTCCCGAGTCGGCGATCCGAGCGCGACGGTTCGGGTGATGTCAGTGGTTCCGTCGAGATACTGACCACCCGAATCGATAAGGTAAAGACCCTGTGGCTTGAGCTCGATATCGGTCTGGGCTTTGACTCTATAGTGTGGTATGGCCCCGTGGTCTGCATAGGCAGAGATCGGCGCAAAACTCGGGCCCTGATAGAGATTCTGTTCGGACCTGAGCTCTTCGAGCTGCTGTCCGGCGCGTGATTCGGTGATTCCACCTTTCGGAACTGCTCTCTTCATCCAGCTTAGGAATCGTACCATGGCGACCCCGTCCCTCACGTGGCAGTTATGGAAACCCCGGATCTCTGATTCGTTTTTCCTCGACTTAAATATCACGGCTGGACTACGCTGATACATCACATCACATTCTGCCTCGACCGCATCTGCGATCCATCGGCTTACGCTTGTAGGATCCAGCCAAGCTCTGTCCTGTTTTTTGGCGTATGCCAATAGATGGCTTTTGAACTCCTCATAGGGGTATACGCTGGCAAATCCCAGCAAATATTCATGAACTTCCGAAGAGAGTTTTTGCGCTTCGATAAATAGCTCGATATCTTCTTCGCTAATGATGGCGTAAGAAATGGCGACAGGATTGTAAGGCACATCGCGGCCCCGGATGTTGAAGAGCCAGGCTATCGAGTCGAGCATCGTGACGACGTGAAAGTGGACGTTCTCCTTTCTCATCTCTTCCCTAAGGCGCTCGATTTTGCTTTCAGCCGATTCTCCGGAGTAATCCAGGCTATGTAGGAGGACGGGCTCTATTGGAAGAGGCGGTTTATCTTCCCAGACGAGATCTATCAGATTACCCTCGATCCATTCGATATTGATATTCTTGGGAACGAGTAATCGAAACATCTCTTCGGCCTTGCTCTGTGCTATCACTTTTGGATCAGCTCCGATCGATTGCCCGGGCTTCAGCTCCGATGCGAGCCATGGAATGGGAGTAGGTACGCCAGACTGTCCCAGTTTGAAGAGAGTCACACCTGATCCGGAAAGCTCCTTGGCAGCCTGGAGGAAGTATCGGGAATCGGTCCATAGTCCGGCCTTTTCGATAGTGATCACGACATCGCCTGCAGATCCTGTGAAACCGCTTATCCATTTACGACGCTGCCAGCACTCCGGCACGTACTCGCTCTGATGGGGATCAGCGCTGGGAATGAGATAGGCCGAGATTCCCCTCTGTTTCATGAGTTCACGGAGCCGATCGATTCTCTTCTTGATCACTGTGAGACCTCCCTAGTCCGCATTTCTCACAAGCGCCTATAACTCTTATCATATATCTTACAAGCGGTTTTCTATTCTTTCCTCTATCTCTTCGGTCAGCAAGGCTACTCGTTCCCATATATGCAATTATCATTGCCATAAAATTGTTTGTGAGAAAACCGCACTAGATAGGCGCTCCAAATAGTCTCTGAAATTTATTACATTGTAAAGGGACGAAATGAGATTAAGTCGAACCCAGGAGGGCAACACCGAACGCCAGAGCGAAGGAACGGCGCATTTCATGACCTTGTTTTATTGACAAATCCCAAAGGGGGGAGCTATAAAGAAATTGGAGGGGATTTTGTCCATAAACGCGGGAGTGGCTTCTCGAGAACTTGTCGGAGAACTTGTCGGAGAACTTGTCGGGCGGCGCTTCGCCAGCGCCTTATCCAAGCGCTTTCCTAAGCGCAGGGGCATTCCTATGCGAAAGCTCATTCCTATG
>CAZLRN010000032.1:0-8062 GCA_964561715.1 uncultured Spirochaetales bacterium | reverse complement strand
GCTCATTCCTATGACCAAGCTCATTCCGATGAGCAAAATCATTCCTATGATAAAGCGTATTCCTATACGCAGCGGTCAGATTCGAACATTCAGTCTGGTTCTATCGCTTGTCGCTATCATCGGGATTTCGATGACTGCCTATGCACAAGAGGAGCGGTCACAGAGGATCTATGTTATCGAAATCCACGGTGAGATCGACCGGGCGATGATGGTCTTTATTCGCCGGGGCATCGAGCAGGCTAAGAGCAGCGGATCCGAAGCTGTTGTATTCAGCATCGATACCTTCGGGGGCCGCGTTGATTCGGCCCTGCAGATTACCAGTCTCATAGGTTCGCTGGAATCCACTGATACAATTGCTTATGTCACATCAGAGCCCGAAGGCACTGGGGTGAGTTGGTCTGCGGGGGCACTGATCTCATTTGCCTGTGATAGTATCTACATGGCCCCTGGAACTTCTATGGGAGCGGCGGCACCTGTCTATCAAACGCAGGAAGGCATGGAGATGGCCCCTGAGAAGGTCGTGAGTGCACTGCGAACTCAAATGGCGGCTCTGGCCGAAAAAAACGGTTACCCCAAAGAGATCGCTCTCGCGATGGTGGACAAGGATGTAGAGCTTGTCGAGGTTGCAATCGACGGAGAGCTGCAGATTGTCAATGCCGCCGAGCTCGAATCAGTAGAGAGAGAGGCGAGGCGGCAATCGAGGATGTTTGAGAAGGGCAAGGTCCTGATTCAGTCAGGCAAGCTTCTTGCTCTCACCGCCGGTGAAATGGAGCGGTATGGGGTGTCTTCGGGCACGCTGCCGAGGCTGTTCGACCTGGTCGAGGTATTGGGATATTCCGACAATCAGATAATCACATTGGAGCAGAATGCGCCTGACAGAGTCGTGGGCGTCCTAACGGGTATCGGATTCACAAGTCTGTTGGTGATTGTCGGGCTCATAGCCCTTTTTATCGAAATCACGACTCCCGGTTTCGGAATACCTGGAACTATGGCAATCATCGCTTTCGCCATTCTCTTTATCAGTCATTCCCTGCTCGGCACGGTGGGCTCTATTGAGCTTTTGCTCTTCATATTGGGAGTTGTGTTGCTGCTTCTTGAGATCTTCATCATTCCCGGGTTTGGGGTTGCCGGGATTAGCGGTATCCTGCTCATCATCGTATCCCTCGTTCTGGCTATGCAGGATTTTGTATGGCCCGTCTTTGATTGGCAGTGGGATATCCTTCGGCAGAACCTCGTACTGGTTCTCGCGAGCCTCGCCGTTGCTTTTTTGACCCTTATCGTTGTCGCCCGCGTCATGCCGCAGGTAGCCCTATTCAAGGGCTTGATGCTGACCTCGACACAAAAGGCAAGCGAAGGATATTCGGTGCAAAACCTTGAAACAGAGAATCACCTTATAGGACAGAGCGGGGTCGCAGTCACAAAGCTACGCCCTGTCGGAAAAGCCGAGTTCGACGGTCAAGTAATGGTTGTCGAGGCGGAGGGAGAGTTCCTCGAGCCTGGCACCCCTGTGGTCGTCATAGAGGTGAGTGGAAACAGAGTTGTTGTGAGAGGAAGCTGAGCTCATGTTGTGGCTGGTTATAGGTCTGATTCTGGTAGGGCTCCTGGCTTTGATTATCGAGATCTTTGTTCCCGCAGGAGGTCTCATAGGTATCGCCGGTCTCGGATGTTATATCGGGGGAATCGTTCTAACCTTTAGAAACTTCAATCCTACAACTGGATTCATTATGCTGGCGGTGAGCGTAGTGGCTGCTCCTGTATTTTTCTTCCTCGCCTTCAGAATTTTTCCCAAAACATATATGGGGAAGCGGCTTATTCTGAGGGACAGCCAGCTGTCGAGCTCAGGATACACCTCTTACACGTCTGAGAGGTATGCAGATCTCACAGATCGGGAAGGGGTAGCCCTTACGATGCTCAGGCCATCGGGGGTGATCCGGATTGGCGAAAAGAAGTACAGCGTGGTGACCGGCGGCGAATATATCGAACCGGGAGATTCTGTCAGAGTTAGCCTCGTGGAGGGAAGCCGCATTGTAGTTAGAAAGATCAAGGACAGCGAGAGAAAGGAGTCTCGATCATGATCGTCATATTCGTACTGGCAGGCATAGTCGGAATGGCTCTGATTGTGCTGTTTATCAAGTTTTTTGGCCTCTGGTTCAGAGCTCTGCTTTCCGGCGCACCGGTCGGTTTGGGCAATCTGGTGGGAATGTGGATCCGTCGCGTCAAACCCAGCGTTATTGTCGATAGCCGTATTATGCTGACTAAGGCCGGAATCGAGCTCGACACCAATCAGCTCGAGACCCATTTCCTGGCGGGAGGAGATGTCATAAAAGTGGCGAAAGCCATTATTGCGGCTAATAAAGCCAATATACCTTTGACTTTTCAGCGGGCTGCAGCCATCGATCTGGCGGGGAGGGATGTTTTGGATGCGGTCAGGACAAGTGTCAATCCCAAGGTTATTGACTGTCCCGATCCGCTGAAGGGCAAACTCACGATCGATGCAGTCGCAAAGGATGGTATTCAGCTAAAGGCCAAGGCTCGTGTGACGGTCCGCGCAAACATCGAGCGATTGGTTGGCGGAGCAACCGAAGAAACGATCATCGCTCGCGTAGGCGAGGGCATTGTCACCACCATAGGTTCGTCGGACACGTATAAGGATGTTCTGGAAAATCCGGACCAGATTTCCCGGGTGGTGTTGGATAAAGGTCTCGATGCCGGAACGGCATTTGAGATTCTCTCTATCGACATCGCCGATGTGGATGTTGGCATCAACGTCGGCGCCAAGCTGCAGGCTGATCAGGCCGAAGCCGATAAACGCACCTTCCAGGCTATTGCAGAAAAGAGGCGGGCGGCTGCCCTGGCGCGAGAGCAGGAGATGTCTGCTCTGGTTCGCGAGAACAGAGCCAAGGTGGTACTGGCCGAGGCCGAAATACCCAAAGCGATCGCCGAGTCCTTCAGATCGGGTAATCTGGGCATTATGGACTACTACCGCCTCCGAAATATTCAAGCGGACACGGATATGAGGTCGAGTATCAGCGGCGAAGTGGGCGAGGAGCCTCAGAAGGAGTAAAGTAAGTGGATTCATTCAAAGAGCTTATCGCCATCATCATCGGCTTGATCATCGTGCTTTTTCCGTTTGCTTTACGTTTTCTCTTTTACAGTTTATTCCGTACTAATCGAGATGCAGCAAAGCCAAGGAATTCGAATGCGCGTCAAGCTCTGCTGCAGCGGCCTCGGATGTCTGCTCCAAAACCGTCGACAGATGCGAAAAGAGATGAGGATGAGCAATTTCTTATGCGAATCCAGCGCAACCAGATCGAGAACATAGGGGGGACACAGAAAACCGACTCGGAGCCTGGAAGCTTCTTCCCGCCTATCCCTGAACCCGTGGAAACGAGGACTCCAGAGGATACGGTGCTGCCGGCGAACACTTTCGATCACATCATTGGCGGGATAGATGAACGAACTCCAGAAGACACCGTTCTTCCTGGCCAGACGGTGTCAAGGCTCTTGCATGAGAGCGACGACACGGTGCTCCCGCAATCCATGCTGGACAGGATTTTCCCTGAAAGCAGAGAAAATGATCAGGTCATACCTTCGAGGGACTTTGGGCGAATCGTGCGCCAGGTAGATGAAAGGCCGGCGAGGGGCAGGAAAACACGCCGTATGGGCAGCAGCGAGAGATATCGAGCGCGGGATACTTCTTTGCAGGATATCGAAGCCGGGGATGGCGCTTCGAGAGATTCCGCTTCGGGAGCTGCCGGGGCGCGCGATAGCGGTAGAGAGGCTGCCGCCTCGCAGGCTGCTGGCGTCGAGCGAACCGGTGTACGGACTAGTGGCTGGAGCCGCATCAACCGCCTGCCGCTGCTTAAGCGAGCGATCGTGCTTGCCGAAGTCCTGAGATCCCCCAGAGCAATCGAAGCCCAAGGCGAGATCCCGGGCATGGCCGAGTGATATGATCATTCTTGACGGAGATAAACTTCGGGACTTCTGGGACAGCGTCGCTCAAGGATTCCAGAAGAGCCCTCTCGAAGCAGTCATAAGCATCGTCATTATTGCCCTGCTGATCGCCGTGCCCGTTGTGCTTCTCCTGCTTAGGCAGAGGAAGCAAAAAAAAAGGAGAGTCCGCCGGGCACGTGAGGTTTTCGAGCTCTTCGCAGCCAGTCATAAACTCAGCGAGAGGGATCGTGAGGTGCTTCTCGAAATGTGCCGCCACACAGCAAAAGGTGAATTGGAGCTCGCCAATCTGGTTACAAAGCCTGCGAGCTTCAACGCAGCGGTAAAACGACTCATGGATGCTGGCTTTTCTGGATCTATCGGAATCAGGGACGTCGATCTCGCAGCGCTGC
Source organism: uncultured Spirochaetales bacterium (assembly GCA_964561715.1). Classification (GTDB taxonomy): domain Bacteria; phylum Spirochaetota; class Spirochaetia; order SZUA-6; family CAZLRN01; genus CAZLRN01. The sequence continues at coordinate 3,719 of CAZLRN010000032.1, read as the reverse complement.
GGATCAAGCTGGGCTTGGTTCAATCTGGCTCGCGCGGAATTCTTCACTCCACTGCAGAGCTAAGGCCGGGCATGCAGGTCGCTCTCGAATCTGGCAGGAAACAGATTGCACAAGTTTTGGAAGTCAAGCCCGAAGGTTTTCAGCTGCAGACCACCGAAAAACTGACACCGGGATCGTCAGTGGAGCTACGTGTCCGGCGTGCCTCTGGTCTCTACTCCCTGAAGACGAGCGTCATCGGAAAGAGCGGAAACGGCTATATGCTACGGCACACCGAAAATATAAAACGCGTGCAGAAGCGGCGATACTTCAGGAAGGTTTCACGCCTGCCGGTTCTTATAGCGACAGACGATCAGTCGCTGGGCACCTTTAAAACCAGGCTTGTCGACCTTAGCGCGGGAGGGGCGAGGATGCGGAATCCGGGCGTTGCTCTAGGGCCAGGTGATGCCATTCATCTCAGTATCATTCAGGAGGGGGCTGAACCGATAAAGCTGAATTCCCGTGTGACGAGGGTTTCGCCTGATAGAGCTCTCTTGAGTGTTTCTTTCGAATCTCTCAAGGATTCGACTCGCGATCTGCTGATGAGGATGGTGTTCAGCTGATGAAGTTGGTGTTCAATTGACATTAGTTGCAAGAAGACCGGCTATAGTTTAATTTGTGCCAGATATGAAAAAGGTGCTCGTTTTTGGGACCTTCGACGTCATTCATCCTGGACACATCAGTTTTCTCAAACAGGCGAGAGATCTTGGTGATGTTATTGCGGCCTCGATCGCCAGAGATGATTTTGTTCTGCGAAAGAAAGGCAGGAAGCCTATTCATAGCGAAGAAGAGCGTTTGAGGAATATCCTGGAAACCGGATTGGTCGACGAGGCTGACTTGAGTGATCGAGTGCAGGGAACCTACGAGATCGTTCGCCGCCGCAAACCTGACGTCGTGTGCTTCGGACATGATCAACACGAGTTGGAAAAGGACTTTAAGAACTGGCTCGCTACTGAGCAGATCAAGATTGCCACTGTGACGCTTCGAGCATATCAGCCGGAGAAGTACAAATCATCCAAACTCAATCAGGTGGACTCACCATAATGGACCTTCAGCTTATCCCCTATGGTGTGGCGCTTTTGACTCTGCTAGTGATGTCTGCCTTTTTTTCGGGTTCAGAAACGGCGTTTTTCTCTCTCAACCTTCTCGAGAGAGACCGGCTTCGCCGGCGATTCAGTGGTAAGCACGGCAAATTCGTTTTGTCAATATTGGCCGCTCCGGAGAACATTCTCATCACGATCCTTACCGGCAACATGTTTGTCAACCTGTTTTTCGCTTCGCTGATGGACAGGGTTGTCGAGCGGTTTGTTTCCGAAGGGTCCTGGATCTACTCGATTCTTGTCGGTACGTTTCTAGTTCTTATCTTCGGTGAGATGACTCCAAAGAATATTGCGATCAGACACTCCCTTCAGTTTTTCTCTTTCGCCTCGAGCCCGCTGCGATACATACATCTGATCCTAAATCCGTTGCGACGCATCATCCAATGGTTCGAGAGAGGGATTGTCAATCTGATGAGCGGAGCCATAGAGCCGGAGGACGAGGATACGAAGATACTCATCGCCTCCACACTGCAGGTGGCTCTGAAAAAGGGTATCATCCACCCTTCGGAACTCGAGGTTCTCGAGTCATTTCTCGATTTTAGAGAGAAATCAGCCAAAGAAGTAATGCTTCCGCGCACCGAGATTTCCGGCGTTGACATTGGCGCTGGACTCAAAAATGTTTGGGAAGAAATAAGGAAGGAGTACGGAGGGAACGGTGCACCCGAGCTTGTTCCGGTCTATCGAGACGACCCGGATCACCTGCAGGGATACATCAACCTGCAGGAGCTTGTTCCTTTCGGCTACAGTCTCAGGACTGAGTCGGAGATAAGACAGATCGTCAAAGAGGTTCATCCCGTCCCCGAGAGGAAAAACCTTTTGGATCTGTTGCGTGAAATGATCGAAGCCGACAGAGCTATGGCCGTTGTGGTCGATGAATACGGGGGAACAGCGGGAATCATAACCTTTCGCCAACTCATCGAGGACTTTTTGAAATTTTTCTATCCTGCCAATGGCCAGAGGTACAGGGAGATCTCTGACGGAGTCTACCTGATCCCCGGTGACTACGATCTCGAAGACCTGCAGCAGCTTTTAGGCGTAGAGTTCGAATCAGAAAACCGGACTCTTGCCGGTCTTCTGATCGGGCGGCTCGGAGAAATTCCCGCCCGGGGGAAAAAAATTGATGTTGCAGGCCACTCGTTTTTGATCCGCCGTGCATCCAAGAGACGAATTCTCGAAGTCGAGGTTCGAAAGATACCATGATCCTTCTGTATCTGTTAATTTGCACAATCAGCGCCGGATTCTTTGCCGGCCTCGAAACAGGTCTTCTTTCGGCGAATCGCATGCTCATCCAGGAAAAGAAACGCCGAGGCGTCTTCAATGCGCGGTGCGCCGAGTTCCTTCTGATAAAGCCCGAACGCCTTCTCGCCACTACACTTGTCGGCACCAATATTGCCAATGTGACAGGCGCCGTTTTGCTGACCACTTTCTTTGTTCAGATGGGTCTTACGCACCTGCTCTGGGTGGGCATCCTTGTAATGACCTTCGTGTTTCTTCTGTTGAATGACCTCGTGCCCAAATCGTTTTTCCGGCGATTTGCCGACAGCCTGGCCGTTGATCTGACTCCCATCCTGCTCGTTTTCTATATTCTCTTCCTGCCTGTGATTCTGGTGCTCAATGTGATCGTCAAGGTCATACTCTTCTTGGCCGGGAATCATGTTGCAAAAAGGGAAGAGCTCGTATCGAAACGAGATCTTCGCTTTCTAGTCAACCTAACAGCTAAACGGGTCGGTCTCAGCGGTGATGATCAGCGCATCATTGAGGATATCTTCGATTTTCGCGACCAGTCGGCGAGAGAAGTCATGATTCCTTTTCACAGGATGCCGGTAGTGAGCATCAATCAGGAGCTGAAAGACGTGGCGAAAATATCGATGGAAACGGCGTCTCGATTCATTCCGGTAACAGAGTTGCGCACCGACAATATGGTCGGGTATATCGATACCTGTGATTTGCTGTCGACGCAGCGGGCTTCGATTCGGGAGGTCATGAGGCAAGCCCGCTATTATCCTGAAACGAGGCTGTTGCCCGATCTCCTTCTCGAGATGAATCGCAAAGGATTGAATGTTGTTTTTCTTTCGGATGAGTTTGGGGGTGTTGTTGGAATGATTACCCCTGTTCAGATCGTAGGGGATCTTCTTCATGGTATTCCGGAGGAGGGGGTCTGGAAAGAGCAGATCGAAAAGCTAGGTTTGGGCCGCTATAGAGTCCTCGGAAGCACAGACCTGCAGGACCTCAATCATGAGGTAGGTGTCGACCTCAAGCAGGGGCACAACAGTACTGTGGGCGGCTATATCTGCGAGAAACTGGGAATTATCCCGGAAGCTGGATTCACCTACGAAGCATCGGGCCACATCTTTCGCGTAACGCGGCGCGACGATCGACACATCCTCGAGGTCGAGATTAGTCGAAAGCTTTGATTCCAGGCAGAGGACGGACTTCGGTCTCGTCCTGCTTGAGGTATCTGATGCCCTCTACAGCCGCTCGAGCTGCCGAGGTCGTGGTGGTGTAAGGGTTCTTTCTCTGGTCTGCCGTAATCCGGAGTTCTTCATCGCCATACTGGGCGTACCGTCCCCACGGAGTGTTTAT
>CAZLRN010000031.1:11794-17760 GCA_964561715.1 uncultured Spirochaetales bacterium | reverse complement strand
GGGCATTACCCACCCCGACGCCGAGGTGTGGCAGGAGATAGCCGGCGATCCCTGCCCGGTTCCTGAGGGTACCCCGGATCCTCTGCCGGACCCCAACGAAATTTCAAATCCCACCTGCGCCCAGGATATCCCCGCTGCTCCTGCGGAGGGCACTCCCGCGGAGCGTGTGTTTCACTTCAATTGGACCCTGTCACGGCCGGTTGATAACGATCTGATCGATGAGTACAGCGATATCATCAACAACAAAGACCACCAGTGCATCCTGGTGGAGTTGGATTCCGAAGCAGACGCCAACATCGTTGACAAAGGCCTAAGCCGGAACATGGACTTTGTGCCCACGTCCGAGTTTACCCGCGAAGCCAGGATCAGAACCCACGGTTTCGGTCCCCCTCCAAAGGGTCGACAGAAGCACCGGGTGCTTCTGCACGTGACGACAAAGGCCTGGGAGGAGAAGAAAACAGCCGACAAGAAGCAGAAGACTAAACTCATGAGCAGGCCGGGGCTTGCCGCAAGGATTCCATGGGCCGATAAGGATTCGGAAGGTCAAAAGTCCATTCTCCGCTGGGTCGCTCATGGATATCTCGAGACGGGACGATTCATCACCATCAACGGCAACAGGTATATGATTCTGGAGCCCATGGGAAGCTTTGGCCACTATGCCGTGCACGACGGTCCTGTCGACGATTGGCAGCAGAGCATCGAGGGTGCCGAGCAGCTTGATGAAAACCTTTACGCTCTGGACATAGCCCCCGATAGCTTCGAAACCGTCACCACCCGCATCAAGGCGATAGTCAAGCCCCGTGATTTTGCGCTGAGCCTTCACGCAGGCCCGGCTATACCTCTGGGAAGCTTCGGCAACAGCGTCCGGACAGGTTTCGGCGTGATCGCCGACGCGGGCTACCAGGTCTATACTGGATTGTGGGTGCTCGGTCTGCTGGGCTACAGTTATTTCCCCGCAGCCTCTTCCGGGCTCGATGACAGCCACTGGATCAATATCTCGGCGAATCTACGCTACTATCTTCCTCTGTATCATCCCCTCTCTGCCTATCTTGGCGGAGGACTTGGCCTCTATATTCCAACGGCGGGAGATCTGGCGTTTGGTTTTAACGTGGGAGGCGGATTGAGATACGATATCAGCCGGCTCGTCGCTCTCGAGGCCGGGGTAGATTACCATTACCTCCTCGGTGAGCATGATACGCAGTTTATGACCGTGCCTATTGGCATCGTGTTGAGGCTCTAAGGCTGGATGCTCCGTCGGTTCTTGATCGGACTCTCTTTCAGAGATATGCTCCTCAAAGGGAGTGTTGGGGATGAAAATTAGAGAGATTCGTGCGGCAGGACTTCGCGGCGCGACTCCCGAAGGGGGATGGAGCGAAGAGATCAAGCCCGAAGACTGCGTTCAAACCCTCGTCGTTGTTAAAACGGATGAGGACCTTGTCGGATTGGGAAGTGTCTTTACCAACGACGCTCTGGTCAAGGCTGCCCTCGATGTTTTAAAGCCCTATTATATCGGAGAGAACGCCCTAGAGCCGGAGCGGGTCAGTGAAAAGCTCAGGCAGAATATGTTTTGGCTTGGAAGAGGGGGATCCATCACCCACGCTATAAGCGGAATCGATATTGCCCTGTGGGATATTTTCGGCAAAGCGACAGGACAGCCTGCGAGCCGCCTGCTGGGCGGACGCTACCGGGAGCGGGTCAAGCCCTACGCGTCGATCCTGATGGACGAGCCCAATGTTCTGGCTGAGCATCTCCATAGCCTGATCGTGAGAAAATTCAGGGCATTCAAGATTGGCTGGGGTCCCTTTGGGCGCCGTGATGTCGCCACCGACGAGGCGATTGTCCGGGCTGCGAGGGAGGCCGTTGGAGACGACGTGCAGCTCATGGTTGATGCAGGAGGCAGCGACGCCTACTGGAACCAGGGCTACAAATGGGCGCTTCGCACCTCCGAAATGCTTAAAAGTTACCGCGTGGACTGGTTCGAAGAGGCCCTCAGACCGGATGCCCTCGAGGACTATATCCGCCTCAGAGAGCATTCCCCCGTTCCCATCTCCGGCGGAGAGGTGCTGACGCGCAGGCAATCCTTTCGGCCCTGGCTCAGGGATGGCGCTCTTGACATCGTGCAGCCCGATGTCACCAAGGTCGGCGGTATCACAGAATCCCGGCGCATCGCCTGGATGGCAGAGGAGTACGGAGTACGCTTTATTCCACACGGCTGGAATACGGCTGTAGGTCTGGCGGCAGACTTGCAGCTGGCTTCGGCACTTCCTTACACCGACTTGGTGGAGTATCTGATCGGTTCACCCTACGTAGACGAGATTGCAGCAGGCGGCTGGGCGCTGGACGACGACGGCATGCTCCCTATTCCCGACTCACCGGGGCTGGGCCTGGAGCTGGACTGGGATGCGGTAAGCAAATATTCCGGAGGCGAACGCCTGATCTAGTCTGCCTGGCTTGGCCGTGGGCGCACAGCCGCTTCGCTACAGCGCGCCTCTTGCCCGCTCGATCGTAGATCTTTAGCTGTAGACCTTTAAAACCAGCTCGTCGATCTTTCTCTTAGGCACGTAGTGGGTCTGTTGGGCGTCCCTGTGGTACTTAATCGAGCCGTCGGATTTGGCGTCTTCGAGCACGACCTTCTCGACGGGTTTGCCGAGAGCGATCACCAGGTTGATCTCCAGATTATCAGGTAAGCCCAGTATCTCTTTAAGCTCGCTTTTTTTGACGCTGCCGAACATGCAGCCTCCAAAGCCCTTGTCAACGGCTCCGAGAAAGATGGACTGGGCTGCGATCCCAATATCGTGCCCCACCCACGTGATATCCTCTGCAATCGATCTGTCAATGGTAATCACGATGTACGCCGTCGGGCGCTCCGGTTCTTCGGGACCGGGCCACTCCGGTAGGTACCCGGCCCAGGCGAGGGTGGAGAAGATCTTGGCGTTCATCCCCGGTTCGCAGGAGAGAACGTACTTCAAGGGCTGTCTGTTTCCGGCCGAAGGGGAAGAGCGAGCGAGCTCGATCAGATCCAGAAGGATCTGCCGGTCGATCGGCACCTTCGCGTCGAATCGCCTGTAGGTTCTGCTCTTGAGGACGAGATCTTTGAATTCCATTGAGACCACCTTGCTCTAATTATGAGTATTGGATAAGTTAGGATACTGTTGACTCCCGTCTTTTGCAAGGTGGGGGAGGATTCACGCAAATATCGTAAAGCCTAAAGCTCCTTGTGGAAATCGTGCCGGAAAAGATCCTTGAGCTGAAAAACGTGAACTTCAACTACGGTGGCCTGCGGGCCGTCGTCGATCTCTCGATGATAATAGAGAGAGGAACGATTACGAGCCTAATCGGGCCCAACGGAGCCGGCAAAACAACGGTATTCAATCTCATCTGCGGCAATATTCATCCCGCCACCGGGCAGATCCTGTTTGACGGAAAGCGGATCAGTCATCTCCCACCTCATAGGATTGCCGCGATTGGCGTGGGTAGGACTTTTCAGAACATAAGACTCTTTCCGAGTTTGACTGTGAGAGAGCATATCGATCTCGCCCAGTACGGATTCGCCGAGGCGACCCTTTTGGGCGAGGTCCTGGGATCACCCTCGAGTCGACGTGACAGAAAACAAATAGCGAGACGCACGGCAGAGATACTGGAAATTCTAGGTGTCTCCGATTTTGCGGATGAGTTGGCAACGAATCTTTCGTATGGCCTGCAGAGAAAGGTCGAGCTGGCGCGGGCCCTGGCGGTCGGGGTGGATTTGATCCTGCTTGATGAGCCTACTGCGGGGATGAACATAAGCGAAAGCGACGCGGTTATGGAGCTCATCAAGAGACTCTTGGATTTCGATATGACGGTTCTTCTCGTCGAGCACGATATGCGTGTAGTCATGAGGAGCTCTTCGGCAATCTGGGTCATGAACCAGGGCAGTATCATCGCCAGCGGCGAGCCCGAAGAGGTCAGACAGAACCGGCTCGTCATCGAGGCGTATCTGGGAGAGCCGGCGCAGGGCGAGCACAATTCGAGAGAATACTGGCCGGCATAGAGAAATAATATGAGCAATAGGATTTTAACGATCGAGAACCTCGAATGCGCTTACGGTCATATTAAAGCTCTCTCAGGGGTCGAGCTGGAGGTCGAGGAAGGCGAGATTGTTACGCTGATTGGCAACAACGGCGCCGGAAAAAGCACGACTCTCAATGCGATATGCGGTGTTTTGCCGGCAGAGACGTCTGTGAGCGGCGCTATTACGTTTCGCGGAATCCGCATAGAAGGAATGACGCCGGACAAGATCGTCAGGATTGGAATCTGCCAGGTCCCGGAGGGGCGGAGGATCTTTTCTGAACTGACTGTAGAAGAAAATCTCCATATGGGCGCCCTCCTGAAAAAAAAGAGCTTTCAGGTGGATGAAGCGCTGAGAATGGTATATGATATCTTTCCCCTTCTTGGGGAACGTAGAAGACAGCTCGGTGGCCAGCTTTCAGGAGGAGAGCAGCAGATGCTCGCCATCGGCAGAGGCCTCATGGCAGCGCCGGATCTTTTGCTCCTTGACGAGCCATCCTTAGGTTTATCACCCATACTGGTTCAAGAGATTTTCCGCGTTATTCGTGAGATCAACAGTCGAGGCACCACGATTCTGCTCGTGGAGCAAAACGCTCTGCTAGCACTCGAAACGGCTCGTTCGGGCTACGTATTGGAGAAGGGCAGAATCGTACTTCAGGGCAAGGCTTCAACGCTTCTCTCAGAAAGAGAGGTGAGAAAAATATATCTCGGTGAAAACTGAGTCGATTCAAAGGAGAATGGAAGGATGAGGAGAATTGTTTTGGCAGCCGCTTTCGTATGGGCGGTTTGTGGAATGTTAGCGTGGGGAGTCGGCACCAATGAAGCCAAAGAGGTCGTCATCGGAGTTTTGGGACCCATGACCGGCTCTGCCGCCCAGGCTGGAAGCAACATGCGCGATGCCGTTGCCCTGGGAATCGAAGAGCTCAATAAATCCGGAGCCATCAAAGATGTCACCCTGAAGATGGTTGTCGTAGACGACGAGGGTAATCCGACGAAGTCGATCAGCGGCAATAAAAGGCTCGTCTACAATGAGAACGCCGTGGCCATTATAGGCGCCGTGCATTCATCCTGCACTCTGGCCAATATGGTCGTCACAGAAGAGGCCGGGGTTCCGCAAATCACGCCGATATCGACGTCGCCTCAAATCACTAAAAAGGGTAACAAGTGGATTTTCAGAACCGCAGCGACTGATGCAATTCAGGCAACCAACATCGTGAACATCGCCCTAACCAAGCTGAACAAAAAGAAGCTGGCTGTTATGTATGTTTCCAACGATTATGGACGTGACGCCTACAAGGTACTGGACGAGGTAGCGAAGAAGATGGGCGGTCCCCCCGTCGCCGCCGAAACCTTCAATCAGGGAGACAAGGACTATTCGAGCCAGCTTTTAAACATCAAGAAGGCGGATCCGGATACTATAATAATCTGGTCGCTTTACGAAGAGGCGGCTCTCATTGCCAAGCAGGCAAGGCAGTTGGGCATCGATGCCCAGTTGATGGGAGGCGGCGGATTAACCAATTCTAAATACGTTGAACTCGGAGGCGAAGCGACCGAGGGCACGATTATGTGTCAGACCTACCACCCCAGCTCGACTGCAAAGCATATCAAGGATTTTACCGAAAAGTTCAACAGCAAATACGGTCGTAATCCCGATCCCAATGCCGCTCAGTCCTACGATGCCATCATGATCCTCGGCCAGGCGCTGGCCAAGGTGGGAGTGGAAGACAAGGCGAAACTCAGAGACGAGATTGCGGCAACAAAGGGTTTTAAGGGAGTGACGGGCTCGGTCGGATTCGACAGCACGGGAGACTCTCCCCGCGACATGATGGTGATACAGATCAAAGGCGGCCAGTATACCCTTGCTGAATAGGAATTCAGCTTCGAATAGGAATTCGGCTTTGAATAAATCGGATGATCGA